>JBHELN010000265.1:0-4411 GCA_046263115.1 Pseudonocardiaceae bacterium
CGCCGCACGATGCTGGGCCATCGGCGGATCGCCATGTTGCGGAACATCCCGAGACCCATCGTAGATCCCCAGCACCGTGTGTCCCAGTTCCGCTAGCCCTGTCAGAGCTTGATCGGCGGGCGATCGAAGCACCAAAACCGAAGGTTGGTCAGCCACGTCCGACGAGCGCTAGAATTAATTATGCGGTAATATCAACGGCTTATATCGACAAGGTTCCGGGCAGACATTCAGACCTGAAGGGTGGTAGCCGGTGAGAGGCAAAAAAATTGATAGGGCTGCTGTTCTGCGAGGCCTACAGACAATCGAGGACGAGGATTACGACGGCTTTGTGCTTTTGATACAGGCCGCCCGGAACAGGCATGCCACATTCGACCCCGATTTGCCGGTCTGGAGCCGGGCCCAGCGCCTGGGTATCATTGTGGACTGTAATCGTGGCGGCGTTCCGGAATTCGATGAAGCGATGCGAGATTTCGTGCGCGACAGCAATAATGTGGATGGCTCAGACAAGCGCCCCTACGTAAAGGGCAGGCATTGAGCAAGGGCTGATTATCCGAACAGCGGAAAGCGAGCGGCATCTGCGCCAACTGCTCGCACTCGGTATGAGACATTGGTGTCCGGCCGGTGGCCGCGATGCGGTCCTCGACCGTCGCGGTTGCGGCTGCGTTGACTACGGGTTGGCAACGGCCGCGCTCAAGGCGTTGTCCGTGGTCCGCAACGCTTGGGCTGGCAGCCGCAACGCTCGTCGATCCGCCATGGTGGCAAGTATGCGCTGTGGGCGTCTCAATCATTCGAAGCGGATCGACCAGCCCTACCGCAACATCCTCGTGCTGACCGACAATAACGGAATGCGCAGGACACTCAGCGTCTCCTGGAGAGGGCTCGGCTGATGCACGCCGAAATCATGCTACGTGTTAACGGAGAGAACCGAGTACTGACGGTCGATACCCGGACCACGTTGCTCGACGCACTGCGCGAACGGCTGGGCGTGATGTCGCCGAAGAAAGGGTGCGACCACGGCCAGTGCGGGGCGTGCACGGTTCTGTTGGACGGTCGGCGGGTGATCACGTGCCTGTCGTTGGCGGTGGCGCAGAACGGCGCGGACATCGTCACCGCCGAGGGCTTGGGTGACGGGGAGGCGTTGCACCCGGTCGCGCAGGCATTCCTGGACCATGACGGGCTCCAGTGCGGCTACTGCACGCCCGGCCAGATCTGTTCGGCAGTCGGGATGCTCGCCGAGGCCGCGCAGGGCTGGCCGAGCCACGTGACCACCGACGTCGCCGCCGGGATTATCGAGCTGGACGGCGAGGAGATCCGGGAGCGGATGAGCGGCAACCTGTGCCGCTGCGGCGCCTATGCGAACATCGTCGCCGCAATCAGCGAGGCCGCTGCAGGGAGCAGCCCGTGATGCCGTTCGACTACCAGCGCGCCACCGACGCGGATTCCGCGGTCGCCACCTTGGCTGGGCGGCCGCGCGCGGTGTTTCTGGCCGGCGGCACGAACCTCGTCGACCACCTCAAGCTCGGGGTGCTGCGCCCCGAGCTGCTGATCGACGTGTCCGGACTGCCGCTCGACACCATCGACGCGCTGCTTGGCGGCGGAGTGCGGATCGGCGCGATGGTCCGCAACAGCGACCTCGCCGCCCACCCATTGATCCGGCGTTCGTACCCGGCGCTCGCGCAGGCTGTACTGGCCGGCGCCTCGGGTCAGCTGCGCAACCTGGCCACCACCGGTGGCAACCTGTTGCAACGCACCCGGTGCAGGTACTTCCTGGACGTCACCACGCCGTGCAACAAGCGCGAGCCCGGGTCAGGTTGCTCGGCGATCGATGGGCACAACCGCGACTGCGCCGTCCTGGGCACCTCCGAGCACTGCGTGGCTACCCACCCCTCGGACATGGCGGTGGCGCTGGCCGCGCTGGATGCTGTCATTCAGGTCCACGGCCCCGACGGCAAGCGCGCTATCCCGCTCACCGAGCTGTACCGGCTGCCTGGGGATGAACCCGACCGCGACACGATGCTGCGCCACGGTGAGCTGATCACCGCGGTGGACCTGCCCAACTTGCCGATCGCGGCCCGATCGGCCTACCGCAAGGTTCGTGACCGGGCGTCCTACGCATTCGCCCTGGTTTCGGTGGCCGCCGCAGTCGACGTCGCCGACGGGGTCATCCGCGACGCCCGCATCGCCTTGGGCGGGCTGGCCCACAAGCCGTGGCGCGCCAGGCGCGCCGAGGACCTGCTGCGCGGCGCCCTGGCTAACCACGACGAGTTCCGCGCCGCCGCCGACGCCGAACTCGCTGCGGCACGGCCGCTGACCCACAACGCGTTCAAGGTGCCGATGGCCGTGCACACGCTCGTCGCCGTCCTGCGTGAGCTGACCACTCCGGACATCCGATGAGCGGCCTGGTCGAACCCCACGCGATAGGGACGTCCCTGCCGCGCATCGACGGGGTGGTCAAGGTCACCGGTACCGCGCCGTACGCCTACGAACAGCCCGTCACCGATCCGCTGTACCTGCACCCGGTGCAGGCCAGCATCGCTCGCGGCTGGATCACCGCGATCGACACCGCCGCGGCCGAGGCCCTCACCGGCGTGGTCGCCGTGCTCACCCACCACAACGCCCCCCGGCTGGCGTCGGATCACGACAAGGAACTGTGGGTGCTGCAGTCCGACGAGGTTGCCTTCCGCGGCCAGTTCGTGGGCGCCGTCATCGCGGAGACGTCGGAGATCGCTCGCCACGCCGCCGAGCTGGTGCGCGTCAGCTATCACGAGCTGCCGCACGAGACTGAGCTGCGCGCCCACCGAAACGAGTTTCAGGTCGACACCGCCGATGGTGACGTGGATGCCGCGCTGGCCTCCGCAGCCGTGCGGATAGACCAGACCTACACCACCCCGATGGAGCACAACAACCCGATGGAGCCGCACACCACGGTCGCCATCTGGGCGCGCACCGGCGAGGCCGGCAGGCTCACGCTTTATGACTCCACCCAAGGAGTGTTCGGGGTACGCAACGCGTTAGCGCCGGTGTTCGGGCTCGACCCCGAGTCCATCCGCGTCGTCGCCCCATACGTCGGCGGTGGCTTCGGATCGAAGGGACTGCCCCACGCCCATAACGTCCTCGCCGGTCTAGCCGCCCAGATGGCCGGGGGTCGCCCGGTCAAATACGCACTTACTCGCCAGCAGATGTTCGCCCTCGCCGGCTACCGCAGCCCCACCATCCAGCGGGTGGCCCTTGGCGCCGACGCCGACGGGCGGCTGAGCGCAATCGCCCACGACGTCATCGAACAAACCTCGCGGATCAAGGAATTCGCTGAAGACAGTGCGGCGCCGTCCCGGATGATGTATGCCGCCTCGAACCGCCGCACCACCCACCGCCTCGACGCCCTGGATGTGCCGGTGCCGTTCTGGATGCGAGCCCCCGGCGTGGCCCCCGGCATGTTCGCCAGCGAGTCCGCCATGGACGAACTCGCCATCGCCTGCGGACTGGATCCGATTGACCTGCGGATCCGCAACGAGCCCGCCACCGATCCCCAGACCGGCAACCCGTGGTCCGGCCGGCAACTGATCGCTTGCCTACGCGAAGGGGCCCGCCGGTTCGGATGGCACGACCGTGATCCCACTCCGGCGATCCGCCGCCAGGACTCGTGGCTGGTGGGCACCGGCGTGGCCGCCGCAACCTATCCCCGGCTCGCCATGCCCGGGTCCACGGCAATTATCAGCTATCACCAGGGCCGGTACCTGGTGCGGATCGGGGCCGCGGACATCGGCACCGGTAGCTGGACCGCACTGACCCAGATCGCCGCCGATGCTCTCGCCTGCCCGGTCGGCACCGTCGACCTCGAGATCGGCGACACCGATCTGCCAACGGCCACCATCGCCGCCGGATCCAGCGGGATCACCTCCTGGGGCACCACGATCGTCGAGACTGCCCGCACCTTTCGAGACAAATATGGACCTGACCCGTCCGACGGGGATGAGGCGCACGCCACCATGCCCGAGGACCACGATGCCGGCCGCTACGCCATGGACTCCTTCGGCGCCCAGTTCGCCGAAGCACGGATCAACGCCGATACCGGCGAGATCCGGATTCCGCGCATGCTCGGGGTGTTCTCCATCGGGCGCGTGATCAACCCCCGTACCGCCCGCTCCCAGCTCATCGGTGGCATGGTCATGGGCCTGTCCATGGCGCTACATGAACACTCCGTGGTCGACCACCGGTTCGGGCACGTCATCAACCACGACCTCGCCGGCTACCACATCGCCACCCACGCCGACGTCGCCGACATCGACGCCACCTGCCTCGACGAACCCGATCCTCACTCCAATCCGATGGGCTCCCGAGGAGCCGGCGAGATCGGCATCGTCGGCGTAGCCGCCGCCATCGCCAACGCCGTCCACCACGCCACCGGGATCCG
>JBHELN010000266.1:0-9340 GCA_046263115.1 Pseudonocardiaceae bacterium
TATTTCCGTGACCACGGCTGGTCTACGCGGGTGCCGCGCCGGCTCAAGGACCTCAACCTGGCCATCAGGGGCGCCTTGGCGGAGCTGTCCCAGCAGCTGGGGCGGGCTCCCCGGCCTAGCGAACTCGCCGACCGGCTGGGCGTCCCGGTCTCTCAGGTGATCGAAGGGCTGCAAGCCGGGGAGGCGTATCGCAGCTCGTCACTGGATGAGATGCTCGGTTGCGGGGAGGGCACAGCGCCGCTGGGCGAGTTCGTCGGTGCCTTGGATGCCGAGCTGGCGCTGATCGACCATCGCGAGACGCTGCGTCCAGTGCTGGCCGAGCTCTCGCCCCGTGACCGCACAATTCTTATTTTGCGGTTTTTCCACCAGCAGACCCAGACCCAAATCGCCGAACAGGTCGGCATATCGCAGATGCACGTTTCCCGCGTGCTCCGCCAGACGCTGACCTACCTCCGTGACCGCATCGGCTTAGAATGATCACCCGTGGCGGCTTCGCCACGCTCGTCACCGGATCTGGGATGCTCTCCGCGTGGATCAGCGCATCAGCCTGGTGACGCTTGGCGTTACTGATCTGTCCCGAGCCCGCTCGTTCTACGAGGCGCTCGGCTGGAGCGGTGCGCAGCAGCCCGATGACGAGGTGTGCTTCTTTCAGGCCGGCGGGATGGTCTTTGGCTTGTGGACGGCGCTCGGCGGTCACGGCGCTCCCGGGATCGAGCTGGCCCACAACGTCCGCTCGCCGGAGGAGGTCGGCGCCCTACTGTCCGAGGCCGAGCGGGCGGGTGGCACCATCGTGCGGCCTTCAGCCCGCGCGGAGTGGGGTGGTACGACCGGAGCATTCGCTGATCCGGACGGCTACGTCTGGGAAGTCGCCCACAACCCCGGCTGGACACTCGACGCGGACGGCACTGTCCGGATCTAGCCGATCTCAACCGGAAAACCCCTTCATGCCTGGCTTGCCGGTGCCGGCGTCAGCGGCTCTGGGCGACGGTGAGTCCACGCGCGCGCAGCACCCGGCGTTCCACCGGAGCGAAGACGAGCAGTTCGATGGCGACGCCGACGACCAGGATGAGCACGATCGAGGCGATCACCAGGTCCATCGCGTTCAGTTCCCGCCCGATATTGAGTTGCTGCCCGAGCCCGATGCCCAGCGCGGGCGAGTAGGTGATGAGCTCAGCGGCCATCAGCGACCGCCACGAGAATGCCCAGCCCTGCTTGAGGCCGGCCAGGTAGCCCGGCAGGGCTGCCGGCAGCAGCACGTGCCGGATCCGGCCGACTGTACCGAGACCCAGCACCCGGCCAACCTTGTCGAGCAGCGGTGGCACCTGATCGAACCCGGCGAGTAGCCCGTTGGCGATGGAAGGCACGGCGCCGAGCAGTACCACCGCGTAGATGGCGGCGTCGGACAGGCCGAACCAGATGATCGCCGCTGGCACCCACGCGACCGACGGCAGGCTTTGCAGCCCGCTGACGAACGGCCCGAGTGCCGCCCGCAGCCACCGGCTTCGCCACATCGCCAGCCCGAGCACGGTGCCCACCACCAAGGATGCCGCAAACCCCACCGCGCCGCGTGACACGCTGATCGAGATGGCTTCCCAGGCGCGGCCGTCGCGCACGGTCTGGTCGAAGGTTCGGAACACGTCGAGCGGGCTGGGCAACGCGTAGCTCGGCTTCACCCCGGTGCTGTAGGCCAGTTGCCACAGTGCGATGAACGCGGCGACCGCAACAACCGGGGGCAGTACCGATCGGACGAACACCTTGGCAGGACCGGGCCGTGGTGGCCGTGCGGGCGCTTCCAGAGCGTCCAACCCAGCCTCGAATGCGCGGCGGTCGTCAATCGTCGCCGTCGGGGCGGCCGCCGTGTCGTCAACGGCCATGGCGGGAGATCTCGGCACGTAGGTGATGGGTGATCTCGGTGGCCAGCGCGCTGACCCCGGGAGACTCGATCGCCCGCGGTTGGCTCAGCTCGACCTGCCACTCCCGGACGATCCGGCCCGGGCGGGAACTCATCAGCAACACCCGCTGTCCCAGCCGGACGGCCTCGCGCACATTGTGGGTGACGAACACGATGGACAGCCGCTGCTCCGACCACAGCTGGGTCAGCTCCTCGTGCAGCGCGTCGCGGGTGATCGCATCGAGGGCGGCGAACGGCTCATCCATCAGCAGCAGGCGGCTGTCCTGGGCCAGCGCCCGGGCCAGCGCCACCCGCTGACGCATCCCGCCGGACAGCTCGTGTACCCGCTTGCGGCCCTGGCCGGCCAAGTTCACCAGGCTGAGCAGCCGCTCGGCGTCAGCGGCCCGCTCGCGCCGACCCACGCCGCGCGCCTTGAGCGCAAGCTCGATATTGCCGGCTGCGGTCAGCCACGGCAGCAGCGCAGGCTCCTGGAACATCAGCGCCGGCCGGCCAACGGTGACCTCGATGCTGCCCAAGGTGGGAGCACCGAGACCGGCGATGAGCGAGAGCAGGGTAGATTTCCCGCACCCTGAGGCGCCCAGCAGGCAGACGAATTCACCGGGCGCAACGTCCAGGTCAACCCGGTCCAGCACAGGTGGCCGGTCATGCTCGAAGACCTGGACGAGTTGGGTGACCCGCACGCTCGAGGTGGGTACGGCCTGCCGCGGGGGTGCTGGCTTGAGGATCGGAACAAGTGCCATGTCCGCTAGTCCTTCCCGAGCCCATTGGCCGACACGGTCGGCAGGCCCCGTTGGGTGAGGATCCGGTTGAGTATCGACAGCTCGTAGATCCCCTGCAGGTCGACCTGCTTGGTGGCCACCCCGGCGGCCACCGCGTTGGCGGCGCTGCGTTGCAGGGATGCCGCGATCGGGTCCGCGGTCACCGCCAGGTTTTGCCAGGCGCGGTCGACCACCTCGGGCCTCAGCGGCTTGCCGGTCAGCGTGTTGATGCCTTCGTTGACGACGGTCTTGGCCTCGGAGGAGTTCTGCGTCGCCCACTGCACCGCGTCGACGTGGCCCCGCAGCAACGCCTCGACCGTCTGCGGGTGGCGCTCCAGGAAGTCGGTGCGCACAACCAGGTGGGTGGTGACGAACTGCCCGTCGGGCCACAGGTCGCGCTCGTTGACCAACACCTTGGCGCCACCCTCCAGCACCAACCGGGATGCCCAGGGCTCTGGCATCCAGGCGCCGGCGAGCTTGCCTGATTTGACCAACTGCAGCGTGTCGGCGTTTTTGGTGGGCGCGATGGTGACGTCCCCGCCACCCTGCACGCTGTTGCGCAGCCCGTGGCTGCTCAGCCACGCGCGCAGCGCAACATCTTGAGTGTTGCCGAGTTCTGGGCTGGCCAGCGTTTTGCCCCGGAGGTCGCCAGCGTTGTTGATGCCTTGGCCTACGACCAGTTGCGCGCCGCCGGAGGTGGCTCCGGCGATGATCCGGATCGCCTTGCCGTCGCTTCTGGCGAACGCGTTGATCGCCGGGTTCGGCCCGAGGTACGCCGCGTCCAGGCTGCCCCCGAACAACGCCTCAACCGCTGCTGGACCGGCGTCGAAAATCTGCGGCTCCAGCTTCGTGCTGCCGAGCTGCTTGGCGATGAAACCTCGGTTAACGCCGATGATCGCAGCGGCGTGGGTGACGTTGGCGAAGTAACCCAGCCGCAGTGTGGGGGCCGGCCCCGGCGGTCCATCGAAGCTCGTCGCGCTGCTGCCGCAAGCGGCGGAGAGCATGAGCGACCCGAGTGCAACGAGCGCGGCGAGGACCCGTCTGAGAGCGGGTGTGGCAGCTGGCATGACGGGCGCGTCCTCGGCGGGAGGGGCGCGCGAAGTGACGTCGGAGCGATCCAGGGCGCCGGACGGCACGACCACACGCCCGGCTGATGGAGGGTCGGGCAGGGTCAGGCCGGCATACAGATCATGCTGCGCGTGCGTCCGTAGTCCACGTGGCGGCGGGCCACGAGCTTGAGCGACAGCGCAGGCACGAGACTCACGCTACAGGGACGAGTGATACCTGCTTCCGAATTGTCCACATCGTGGACGAGTCCGGGTGCTGCGTCGCACCCGTCGCGCAACCGGTCGGGACGGGTGAATCAGGGGACGGGTTCGCGGGACAGCCTTCCGCGGCGGCCATCAGCGGGGAATGCGGTGCTCTCCATGTCGGGAGAGGGCGGGGTCACAGCCGGTGTGTTGGCCGGGCACGGTGAGTGGTCGGAAGTGGCCATGGCACCATGTCGCAGGTGTCCAGCACGCAGCCGCGCCATGGCCGGCACGCCAAGCCGGAGCCACCGACTGGGGAGCCCTCGGTCCCGCTGTCGCCGGTGGCGTTTCCGCAGCTGGCTGACGCATCCCTGGGAGAGTTGGTCCGGGAAGCCGCCACCCACTTCTCTACGTTGTTCCGCTCGGAGGTGGAGCTGGCCAAGGCGGAGGTGACCGCCGAGGTCCGCAAGGGCGTCAAGGGCAGCGTTTTTTTCATCATCGCATTGACGATCGTGTTGTTCAGCCTGTTCTTCCTGTTCATCACGATCGCCGAGGTGCTGGCCATCTGGTTGCCGCAATGGGCCGGATTCGGCATCGTTTTCGCCTCGATGTTGGCCGCCTCAGGAGGGTGCGCGTTGCTGGGTTGGCGCCGGGTGCGCAGTATCCGGAAACCGGAACGCACGATCAGCACCGTCCGTGACACCGGGGCAGCGCTGATCCGCCCGCGTGGCCAATCGACGGAGTGAGCCGCCCGCCGGATCCCAGTTCGGTCCGGATTCCCGGACCGTGGACGCATCGTGAAGTATCGGCCAACGGGATCCGGCTGCATGTGGCCGAGCTCGGCTCCGGTCCGCTGGTGTTGCTGCTACACGGGTTCCCGGAGTTCTGGTGGGCCTGGCGGCACCAACTGCCGGCGCTGGCGGCCACGGGCCTGCGCGCGGTTGCGGTGGACCTGCGCGGCTATGGCGACTCGGACAAGCCCCCGCGAGGCTATGACCTGTGGACGCTGTCGGGCGACGTGGCGGGTTTGGTCCGGGCGCTCGGGGAACGCCAGGCCGATCTCGTCGGGCACGACTGGGGTGGCGTGCTGAGCTGGTGCACGGCCGCGCTGCACCCCCGGGTGGTGCGCTCGGTGACGGTGCTGGCCGCGGCGCATCCGCGCGCCATGGGGCAGGCACTGCTGCTCGATCCGGCCCAGCGCGCGGCGGCCCGCTACCTGGCGGAGTTCCAGGCCCCCTGGTTGCCCGAGCGCCGCCTCACCCGCGACGATGCGGTGCTGGTGGAGCACATCCTGCGCGCCGGCGCGGGCCCGCAGTGGTGCTGTTCGACTGAGTTCATCGAGGTAGCCCGGCGCTACCGGAACGCCATGCGGATCCCCGCCGCCGCGCACTGCGCGCTCGAGTACTACCGGTGGGTCGGCCGCTCGCAGTTCCGGTTCGATGGGCGCCGGTTGTCCCGTGCGGTGGACCGGGCCATCCGGATGCCGGTGCTACAGGTACACGGCATCGAGGACCCGTACGTGCTGGAACGCACCGCGCGGCGGTCCGCATGCTGGGTCGGTGACGGCTACCGCTACGAAGTGCTTCCCGGCATCGGGCATTTCGTGCAACAGGAAGCACCGGAGCGCACCACAGCCCTGCTCACCGGATTCCTGAAGCCCGCCGGCTAACCCGCGCCCGACCCCACCCGCCGCGCGTGTCGCCGAGTTCGGCACCAGGACTGCCCGATTCGATTCCGAGCGGCACTGTCGATCTCAGCGGTTCGACGGACCAGCTGCGCCGCCGGATTCGGTTCGGGTTCGCCGCTGAGGGTACCCCGCGACATGGTGAGCATCGGCTATTTCTTGTCCTGCGAAGAATTCGGCCCGCGGGAGCTTGTCCGGCAGGCCCGGCTGGCTCAGGCCGCCGGTTTCGAGCGGCTGTGGATCTCGGATCATTTCCACCCCTGGACCGCCGCTCAAGGCCACAGCCCGTTCGTCTGGTCGGTGATCGGCGCGTTGTCCGAGGCGGTGACGCTGCCGGTCACCACCGCGGTCACCTGCCCGACGGTCCGCATCCACCCGGCGATCATCGCGCAGGCCGCCGCGACGGCCGCGGTGCAGCTCAACGGCCGATTCGTGCTCGGCGTGGGCAGCGGTGAGGCTCTCAACGAGCACATTCTCGGCGATGTGTGGCCCCCGATCGGGGTGCGTCTGGCGATGCTCGAGGAAGCCGTCGAGCTCATCCGGCTGCTGCACCATGGTGACGAGGTGAGCTTTCACGGCGAGCACTACGAGGTGTACGACGCCCGCATCTACACGTTGCCCGATCAACCGGTGCCGATCTACGTCTCCGGGTTTGGCCCGCAGGCCACCGCGCTAGCCGGGCGGATCGGCGACGGGTACTGCACCACGATGCCCGACGCTGACCTCGTCCGCGTCTTCCGCGAGGCCGGCGACCCGAAGCGGCCGGTGCAAGGGGCACTGAAGGTGTGCTGGGCCGAGACCGAGCAGGCCGCCGTGGACACCGCGCACCGGCTGTGGGCCAGCGAGCTGCTGCCGGGCCAGCTCGGCCAGACGTTGCCGCGGCCGCGGGACTTCGAGGCCGCCACCAGCCTGGTGACCCGAGACGCCGTCGCCCAGCAGATTCCCTGCGGGCCGGACCTGCGACGGCAGCTGGAGGCCGTGCAGCGTTACGTCGATGCCGGGTTCGACGAGGTGTACGTGCAGCAGATCGGGTCGCATCACGAGGAGTTCTTCCAGGCATGGGCCGACGAGGTGTTACCGGCGCTTCGATGACGCGGACAGTGAGGTGATGAGTAAAACCGGCCCGCAGGCCGACCTCCCCGCGCTGGCGGATCTCGATTGGCCGACGCTGGAGAGCCGGCTCGACGGTTCCGGCTACGCCATGACCCCGCCGCTGCTGTCGCCCCAGCAGTGCGCCGAAGTGGTGGCGATGTTCGACGACGAGGTCCGGTTCCGCAGTACCGTCATCATGGCGCGGCACGCCTACGGCGAAGGCAGCTACCGGTACTTCGCCGATCCGCTGCCGCCGCTGGTGCAGACCCTGCGGGAGCGCTGCTACCCGCACCTGGCGGCGATCGCAAACCGGTGGGCGCAGCGGCTGGGCGAGCGCAGCTTTCCCGACACCCTCGACGGCATCCTCGACGAGTGCGCGGCGCTGGGCCAGCACAAACCGACGCCGCTGGTGCTGCGTTACGGGCCGGGCGGCTACAACTGCCTGCACCAGGACGTCTACGGCGACCTCACCTTTCCACTGCAGTTGCTGGTCATGCTCAGCAAGCCCGATGAGGATTTCACCGGCGGGGAGAGTGTGTTTGTCGAGCAGCGGCCGCGCCAGCAGTCGCGGCCGATGGTGGTACGCCCCAGGCAGGGTCAGGCGGTGATCTTTCCCGTGCGGCACCGGCCCAGACGCGGCACTCGCGGTGATCATCGTGTGCAGCTGCGCCACGGCGTCAGCGCCGTGCACACCGGCGAGCGCCACGTGCTGGGAGTCATCTTCCACAACGCCCGCTGAATGCGGGCGACGGGCGGCGCTAGGCGTCGCCCAGGGGGTTGAGTCCGGTGAGGTCGTTGTCGAAGGCGAACATGAGGAGGTCGGCCATCCGGAAGGTGGTGCTGTCGGGGCCGAATTGGGGGCGCCACTGGGGATCGCGGACGATGGAGTGGGTGCTGACCTCCATAGCCCGGTGAAACACCTCGGCCACGATCCGGCCGCCGACCGCGCCGAGCTTGCCGCCGTTGAGCTCGGATTCGCGCAGGATGTAAAACCACAACGGGGTGCTGGCGACCAGCGCGTCCTGCTGCGCCTCGTTGAGCTGATCCGCATCGGTCAGGTTGGCGCCGGTGCCGTCACCGGCGAGAATGTCGGCCGCCGTCAACGGCTTGACGCCGAACAGATTAGCCATCTGCTGACCGGATGCCAGCCGGACCATGTTCGCGCGAGTGAGGTTGCGAAATGCCAGGTTGCGTTGAATGTCATCGATAGCCAGGTTCTGTTCGCGCCCCGCGAAGGTCCCGGCCGGGAGCTGGTCTAGCGGGTTGACCAGCAGGGTGTCGATGCGCTTGGCCACATTGCGCATCCCGTCCGGGGGGACTGGTGCGGCCAAGGTGGTGGTGGTGAAGTCGTGCAGCCGCCGCCAGTCGACGATCCAGTTGGTGGGCAGGCGCAGGAATCTTCCGGAGTTGGGGTCGTCGAGTTGGGCCGGATCCGTGATGGGTGTGAGGTTGCCGCTGGTCCCGGTGAAGGTGAACAGCTGGAACAGGCTAGCGATCCGGAGCGGGCCGTTCGTGTTGAACAGGCGGTTCCACTGGTAGGTGTCTCGGATCATGCTGTGGCCCAGCCGGTAGGCCGCCACCGAGAACTCGATCGGCATGGTGGCGGTATCCCCCGCGGTGGTGCCCGCGCCGTCATCGCCGTAGCCGCCGGTGGTGACTTCGAAGAACTTCCGGCCGTTGGTGAACACGTCGTCGACCAGATCGGGCTCGATGATCCGGGGCAGATGGTCGGTCCGCAGCATCCATTGGTAGTGGCGCACGACCTCACCCTGGGCGCGGTCGAAGAGCAATACGCCCGGTACGCCGTGCGCGCCGAGGGTGTCCACCACCCGGTTGTGGAAGTGGATGAACGCCAGGTGCGTCTGCGCGACGGCGAGGTTCTCGTCATTGCGAGCATCGGGGATCAGCGCGGCTCGTTGCGCGGCTTTCGTCGGGCCGGTGCCGACTCGCGGTAGGTCGAACCCGTCACGGTTGGCGTTGGTGCTGTTTGAGTTCGGCGGATTCGGGTTGGTCGCCGGGCCGACGTCGACAGCGGCGGTGGTGCCGGTCTTGAGCTTGATCCCGTCGGCGGCGTAGAAGCGCCGGTCTTGGGGATGCTGGGGACCACGGCCGTAGACGGAGTCCAGATCCAACGCCGGGGAGCGGCCGTCGACCAGCTCGTCCACCGTCACGTCCTGGCCCAGCGACACCGCAGTGGCGTCCATGGTCAGGTCGTGGTCGACGAACTGCCCCAGGTAGGTGAAACCGGCGGGGATGGGATCAGCACCGTTCGCGGAGGACTCCGGCTGCTCCTTCGACACGGTCATCGCCTTGGCGAGTTCCTGGTTCAGCGCGGGGTCGGTCACCTCGCCTCGGGGGCCCAGCCGGGAGAAGCGGAACATCCGTACCTCGGCGGGTGCTACCGGTGAGATGCATCTCGGCTGCTGGGCGTCGTCGAAGGTCCATAGGCCTTCTCCCTCGACGTAGTAGCTGTGCTGGATATGTCGTTTCACATTGGCTCCTTCGCTCGGCGCACAGTGACCAGAGCGCCCTCAGAAGCTCGGTGATACTTCCGGCAGCGCTAACGTGGTCGTTGAGCGCTTCGCCCCGACGCGGGAAAGGAGCGACGATGGACGCCCTGGTCGGCGCGGCGGCGCAAACCGCA
>JBHELN010000267.1:0-8330 GCA_046263115.1 Pseudonocardiaceae bacterium
GGCGCTTGCCCCAGACGTCAACCTTCTCGATCCTGCCGCCCTGCGTCTTCACCACGCTGAGGAACTGGTCCAGCGACGGTGCCACAGTGCGCTCATCAAGTTGCGGATCGAGGATGACCATCATCTCGTAGCGACGCATGAAAAACACTTACCTCCTGTGGGCTATTCGGCCACGGACTGTCCGTGGCAGGAGGAGCCGGCCGAGCCGGCAATCCAACCATCGCCGCGCGCGAACATTCGGTGCAGCGACGGGCAGCAGGATAGCAACAGACCGCCCCGCGACGACAATCGCGGGGCGGTCTGTCGAAAATCAGCCGCTGAGGAAAGTCCTCAAGGCCTCTAGCGCCGGCCGAGCACCCAGCTACGCAACAGGGCAGCGGCCACGCTGGCCAGCATCAGTACCGCCACCAGAATCGGCAGGGCAACCCGCTCCACCCCGGTGGCAGGCAACGCAGACGCTCGGCCGGCGGCCGCGACGTCGTTGGCTGCGGCACTTTGCTTGCCCAGACCCGAATTGCCGTTGCTCACCGACGGAGAACCGAATAGGTCCGCGGTCAACATCCCGGCCGACAGCTTCCCGATTCCCCCAGCGCCTGGACGGCCGATCGTCAGCAGTTCGGCGTAGTTGAAGTGCGGCAACCCGCTGTTGAAGGTGCCGAGCATGAACGGGAAGTTACTCGGCATCGCCGGGCCAAAGAACGGCCCGGCGGCTGTTGAGGTCAGCGCAGGAGGCGCAGGAGCCGCTCCGGGCTGTGACTGCGCGGCGGGCGCCGCGGGCGCCGGAGCGGCCGGCGCCGGCGCTGCCTGCTGACCCAATACGGGGACCTGGCCGAGCGCGCCCTGAAGCGGCGCCACAGCGGGTGCGATAATCTTGTCGACCGGGCCGGCGGTCGGCACCAACGGTTCCGCGGTGAGCTTGCACACCGGGGCAACCGGTCCCATCATCTTGCGCAATGCCGGCGTCGCGTCGTAGGTGCGAGACCCGCTTGCGGGCACGTCCCCGACGTCGACCACTGAGAGATCAGCAACCCGAACACCCACCCGTTGTCCAGGATCGCCACGTACCGTGTCCCCGCAACTGCCCACCAGCATCGGGGTGGGAGCTGACGCGAGAACAGGTGGGGGGGTGGAAACGGTAGAGGGTGCAGCGAGGGCCGATAAGCCCCCTCCGAATGCGCTAGCAGCGCACAGTAATGTTGCTGCCCCGGCAACCGTGGTCACCCTCGCCCGTGTACCCATAGGTGCCTCCGTGTCGCTCTGTACCAGGTTGTGTCGTTAGAGTAACGACGATAGAGCCTCTCTGTGACGATAACCAGCACTTTCAGCAGATCGTGGTTACGCTGTGCACTCACTGTGTACTGTACGGGTACACCGAACGGCCTGAAGCGACCCCTCTAGGCTACTAATATGCGAATCGGTGCCCACGTCAGCGACTACGATCCGGTGATCGCGGCTACGCAGCGCAACGCTGCAGCAGTACAGATTTTCCTCTCCGATCCGCAGAATTGGCGCGCTCCGCGTCCTCATCCGCAAGCGGCACAACTGCTCGAAGCAGATCTGTGGGTCTACGTTCACTCACCGTATGTGCTCAATGTGGCGTCGCTGAACAACCGCATCCGCATTCCATCCCGGAAGCTCGTCACCCAGCATGCCGCCGCCGCCGCTGCGGTCGGTGCTCGCGGTTTGGTGGTACACGGTGGGCATCTCGCCAAGGGCGAGGAACCAGCACGGGGCGTCGAGAATTGGCGCAAGATGTTCGACCGCCAGTCGGAAGAGGGCGGTTTTGCCACCCGGATCCTGGTGGAGAACACCGCCGGCGGAGACAACGCGATGGCGAGGAGGTTCGATTCGCTGGCCCGGTTGTGGGACGCGATCGGCGACTACGATGTCGGTTTTTGCCTGGACACCTGCCACGCATTTGCGGCCGGGGAAAATCTGGTCGATGCGGTTGACCGGGTCATGGCTATCACGGGCCGGATCGACCTGGTGCACTGCAACAACTCACGCGACGAATTCGGCTCGGCACGAGACCGCCACGCGCCGTTGCGAGCGGGCACCATCGAGCCCGAGCAGCTGGTGGCAGTCTGCGCAGCCGCCAACGCTCCGGTCATCCTCGAAACCGGCCCCACCACTCAGGCCGACGACATCGCCTGGCTCCGAGCCGAGTTGAGTGACGGATGTCGTGGCGCACCCTGACGGCTGCTTGGGCATTTTTGCCCGCCCGCGCGGCCTTGGGCGTGGTCGCAACCCTGTTGACTGAGGGTCCAGGGATCACGCTGGGCTCTACACGTGCATCACGGTCCCGCGCTGAGCCGTGGGATGAAGCCGGTCAGCGGTCGGCGGTGTGGCGCGGATCCGGAGCTGGCGCAGTTCGGCGAGGTAGTTGTGTAGCTGGGATAATCGCGGGTCGCGCTGACCGCTGTTGGCCGAGGCCGTCTGGGCGGCGGCGCGTACCGCGTCCGCGGCGGTTCGTAGCCGCTGGTCGTTGACCTCGGTGAAATGGTCGCGCAGCGCTCGGTGCACGGCGCGCAGTTGCGCGCGCAACTCGTCGCCTACCCGGAAGTTGACGTTGTCTATCATCTTGGACACCGCCATCTTGGCCTCGGCCTTGCCGCGCTCGTGGCCGTTTTTGCGGTCTTCCCAGAAGGTGAACAGCCCCAGCAGCACGCCGGCCGCGACGGACCAGACGCTGATCAGCGCCAAGCCCGCCAGGCTGGTCATCACCCCGACCATGAGGATGCCGCCGTAGGACCCGCGGAGGCTGTTGACCAGCCGCGCGAACCCGCCGCCGGTGTTCGGCGGTTCCATCGGCTTGACCCGGCCCAACGCCTCGTCGGGACCGGCTATCCGCAGCTGGGGCAGCGCCACTCCGGTGGGCGAGCCATCCGGGTTGCCGGCCAGTTTCGCGGCCACCTGCGCGGCCAGTACCAGGGAGCGCTTGGCGGCCAGCTGGAAGTTCGCCTGCACGCTGTCTTCGACCTTGCCGCGCATCGACTTATCGAACTGTGGCCACTGCCGCACCGGATTGGCCTGGGTGATCTGCTCCTCGGCCAGTTCCATCACTGCGCGCAGCCGCTCCCGCAGGTCGAAATCCACCTGCGCCATCAACTCGGTCACGCCGTCGCTTAGCGCGAGCTGCCACTGCGCCGACAGTTGCTGGCGCCGCTCGAGCTCGGCCACCGCCCGCTGCGCCCGCTGCGGTGCTGAGTCGCCGGCGCCTTGCAACCCATCCAGCTCACGGGTCCAGATCTTGCTCAGCTGATCTGTGACCGCCCGCACCTCACCGAGCACCCAGTCGCGCAGCACCGGATCCACCCTGATGCCGATCCGGTCGCGCAGGAAATCGAGCAGCTGCGGTATCCCCGAGGCGACCGACAGCGACTCGTCGCCCCGCTGCCGGGCGCTGTCGCCTAGCGCCGAAGACACCGGCAGCAGCGGGATGGTCGGCGAGTCCAGGTTGGCTGCCTGGAGCCCAGACCGGTTAGCCCGCTGCACCTCAGCCCACCGAGGATAAGCGTCGATCTTGGTGAGCACGCCGACGACCACGGTGCCCTGCGCGCGGATCCGAGCCAACGCGTCCAGCTCGACCGGGCTGTACTGCTGGCCCGCGTCGGAGACGAACAACACCACGTCCATCGATCCCGGGTCCGGCACCACCGGCTGGTTTGACCCCGCAGGGCCCGCAGCGTCGACGAAACTCGCCCCCGGCACCCGATCGGCCGATTCCTGTTCCAGGATCTGGACCAAGGAGGTGGCGCCCTGGCCGGGCACCCTGAGTACCAACACCCGCATCAGCCGAGCCACTACCCGCGCGCGAGCCCTCGCTAGCCGCTCAACCGGATCAGACCGACCGGCCGCACCGGCCAGCCGACTGACCTGGTCGAGCAGACTAACCAGCTCAGCGCTCGTCTCCAACCCGGCAGACTGCACTGTCACCGACACCGTTCCGTCCTCCTCGTCCTCGTTACGCCCGGATCAGTGCGGTACCACCGCGTGGTCAGCGCCGTGCGTGGTGTCGTGGGTCGCCGGGGTGGTGGCCTGGCCGCCGTCATGCGTGGTCAGACCGCTGGACAAACCATGCGACGACGACGAACCGGCCCCACCGGACGGATCGGGGCTGTGCGTCGCGGCCGGCGCCGTGCTCTGCGTGGTCGGGGTGGTGTGCACGCCCGACCCCGCGCCATTCGACGCCCCCGGTGCCGTGGTGTGGGTGGTCGGCGTGCTCTGCGGGGTCGCCGTGGCGTGCACGGTCGACGGCGCATCGCTCGATGTCCCCGGAGCCGTGCCGTGCGGGGTCGGCGTCGAGGGGTGCGACGGCTGGGACGTGGTGCCGATCGAATGAGTGCCCTGGCCCGAGACGGCGCCGGACGAACTGGAGCCGCCCAGGTCGGTCTGAGGCGCGGCCGGATGGGATGGCTGGCCCGGAGCGCCGCGCCCGGTGTCGGTCTGGGTGCCGGTGTCAGCCTGCGGAGCACCGCCGAAGCCGCCATGGCCACCGGTGAAGCCGCCGTGTTGGCCGTTGTCCAGCCCGCTGACGCCAGTAGCGCCACCCTGCTGACCGTGGGACGTAGCGCCGTGCGCGTTCTGCTGGCCATCCTGGCCGGCGCTGGTGCCGCCGACGGACCCGCTGGAGTGGTGGCTCGAGCCCTGGCTGGAGTCCTGGCTGACACTCACTCCGCGGTTCGACTCGTCGCCACGAGGTGAGCCGGACCTCGAGTCGCTGTCGTACTGGTGCGCCGGGGTGTTCACCGTGGCGGCCTGCTGCACGCTGTGGCTCAGCGGCTGGGAAGCGACCTGCGTCGAGGACTTCGGGTCTAACGGGGTGGCATTCACCGGCGCCACCGACGCCGCGGCAGTAGTGGCCGCGACAGCCGGCGCGCTCACAGCAGGAGCCACGTTCGGGCTCACGGAGGTGCCGTTGGACCACGACGCGCCGCTGGTGAACGACGGCGCGGGCGCGGAGAAGGTCGGCGCGACGGACGCGACAGGGTTTGCTGGACCGCTTTGCAAGCCCTCAAGGGACTGACCGTGCTGGTAGTTCGGTTCGCCGCGCTGCTCGCCGTAACCGGTACGGCCGCTGTCGATCCTGCGCTCCGCATCGTCCTGCGGCGCCGGGCCTCGTGAGCCCTGCCCGTCATGAGTTTGGGTGGTCCGAAGGTCGCGGACCTCGGGGCCGCCACGGCCATTGTGCGACAGATCCCGATCGCCCAGACGCGGGCCGCTGTTCGGATGCTCTAGGCCCCGGGCCTCGTGCTGCACGCGACCGTTGTCCTGCCGCTGCTCGCGATCATCACGATCGTGATCGCCCAAACCCCGCTGACCACGGTCATCACGATCATGGTCATCCCACCCACGGTGATCACGACCATCACGGTCCCGATCGTGGTCGTTCCAGCCGCGGTGATCGCTGTCGTTGTCCCAGCCGCGCCACTGGTTGTGCTCGCCCCAGTGGTAGCTGTTCTCCCAGCCGCGCCAGTCGTGGTCGCTGCTGTAGTGGTTGTTGCACCACTCACGGTAGTCGTCGTGATCCCAGGCGGCTGGCTGGTGCCAGCCAGGGGGTGGGCCCCATCCGTGCGGAGGTTCCCAACCCGCTGGCACCACCCAACCAACCCCGTCTACCCAGACCGGACCGAAGTAGTCGGCACCGGGGACCCAGCCGTGCCAATTGTCGTGGTCCTGGAAGTGGTCGCAATTTTCCCAGCCGCGCCAGTCGTGGTCGCTGCTGTAGTGGTTGTTGCACCAGTCGCGGTAGTCGTCGTGATCCCAGGCGGCGGGCTGGTACCAGCCGGGGGGCGGGGCCCACCCGTGCGGAGATTCCCAACCCGCTGGCACCACCCAACCAACCCCGTCGACCCAGACCGGACCGAAATAGTCGGCTCCGGGTACCCACGGGTGCACGTCGTGCAGGACGCCAGCGAGGTCATGCCGGACGTCATCGCGAACTTCGGCAGCCAGTCGGTGCTGGCTGAGAGAACCTTCACGCATTGCATGCTCCTTAGGACAAGTTGAACTCGTGCTGCTAGTTATGCCGCAGTGACGTGCCAGCAACCTGTACACAACCTCACAGTTTGCTGGGAGTCGGCCACGGAAAGTGACGATGTGGCGGCCTGCGCGGGGCCGCGGACTCTCTGCCCGCCGGCAAGGACAGAACGCCGGGATGACGTGAGCGGTCCCGCCTGCGTTTACAAGTGGGCGTGCCAAGCGCAGATCGATGCTGGCACCGTGCGGAGGTGCGCAGTCGAGAAGGCCGGCCAGGTGTGTTGGAGCTCCTCCCGCGATCTGTCCCTGCTGTCGCCGAGTTCGCCACGAGGGCTGTTGAGGCGCCCCGCTCGGCGGTGCACCAGGGGGACAATGCCGGCGTGCGGGTCGTCGTCGCCCGCGGCGCGGACGGGATCGCCGGGCGGGTAGTAGACATCTCGCAGGACGAGGGCCATCAGCAGCAATACTGCGGCGTCACGGATCAGGACGGCACCGAGGAAGGGCTCGATGGGCAGACCCTTGTGTGCGGGGCCGAGGTAGTACGCCATCCGCGGAGCCCACAGCAGCGCATCGACGACCATCCAGGCCAGCACCGGTTTCCACCGCGGGATTGCCAGCGCCGCCAGCGGGACCAGCCACAACGAGTATTGCGGGCTCCATACCTTGTTGACCAGAAGAAACGCGGTCACCACCAGAAAGCACAGGGCAGCCAGCCGGGGTGGCCGCGGCGCCGTCAGGGCCACCCCGGCGATTGCCGCGCAGGCCAGCACGAACAGCGTCACGCTGACCAGGTTCAGGGTGCGCACCTCAGTGAAACCCGGCCAGCCAGTAAAGGTCGACACCGCGGTGTACAGCGTGTCCGGGTCGGCTCCGCGCCGGCCGTTGAGCCGGAAGAACTCCGCCCACCCGGCCGGAAACAGCAGCGCGATCGGCAGGTTGACCACCGTCCAGGACAATGCCGCCGCAGCGACCGCGGTCAACCCGGCCCGCGGCCCGGCAGCCCGCAGGCTCACCAGCATGATCGGGACCAGCAGTAACGCCGGGTAGAACTT
Organism: Pseudonocardiaceae bacterium; assembly: GCA_046263115.1. Classification (GTDB taxonomy): domain Bacteria; phylum Actinomycetota; class Actinomycetes; order Mycobacteriales; family Pseudonocardiaceae. Next base: position 7,032 of record JBHELN010000267.1, read on the forward strand.
GGTGGCGGCGCCCAGCCCGAGCAGCACGCCGGCGAGCACTGGACGTCGCCGCACCCACGCCAGCAGTCCGGTGGTGGCCAGCGCGGTGGCCAGCGCATCGAAGTTGGTGAAGGCGTGCACGACTACCAGCGGCGATAACGCAGCCAGCGCGGCGTCCCACGGTCGTCTCGGGGACAGCTTCACCAGCGCCCAGACCGTCACCAACCAGGCGAGAGTCAAGCCCAGAGCGCTGATGTTGAAATACACGATGGCTGGGGCCGCACCAGGCAGCCAGCCGCTGCGGGCCAAACCCACCCAGCCCTGCCCGAGCTTGGCGAACACCCACTGGTAAATGCCGGTGAGTACCGGGTATTCCATGTACCGCCGCTGCTCGCCGGGCTCGCCCCGGTGCTCGATCCATGAAGTGGCGTACGGGAACCCGTCCAGCCCTGGACGGTCCAGCCGTTCTGCGGTGTAGAGCGGGATGGTGTCCGAGTAGCACATCGCCAGGTATTGACGTCCGTCGCGCCAGTCCACCTGGAGCACACCGGCGTTGTCGCGGTAGGTCTGCGCACACGGCGCCTTGGCCAGCCAGCCCAGCGCCAGGGTGATCGTCGCGAACAGCAGCACCACCCGCAGCGGCGTCCAGAACCAGTGCCGGCCGATGACTGCATGGCGACCCAGCGGACCGCCGACGATCCTGCTGGCGTGGGCCGGTAACGGATCAGTCCAGCTGGGCACCACCCGCTGCAATCCCGCCAGCTGAGCTGCCGATCCGACGGCCGTCAGCGAGCGTCGATCAACACGACCACCGGCCGAGCCGGCCTTGCCCGGCTGCGCGCTCGCCCGAACGGTCACGGCGGGGATGCTACGACGGCGATGCTGCAAAGCATGCGCTCAGTAGTGCCGCGGACGGCCCGGGACTGCATCTCCTGTGTCCGGGTTGTCCTGGCCGGCCGCCGGATTGTCATCACCGGCCGCTGCGCCGTCGCAGAACGGAAAACAGCTGCGTTGCGGCTTGGCCGTCCTGGTCGGCTTCTCCGTCGGCGTGGTCGGAGTCGGCTCGAAATCGTCGCCGTTCGGTTGAGGGGTTGCAGTCGGCGTGACGTCCCGTGGCTGCTTGACCCGCGTCGGGGCCGGCGCCGGCTCGACCGGAGGCGGGGCCGGACCGATCAGCGGGAACGGCGGGAAGGTCTCCAGCGGAGTGTTCATCAAGTAGGAATTCATGAACCGCTGCCAGATCAGTCCCGGCACGCCGCGGCCGAAGATGTCGGCGCCGTTGGCGGTCTTGATCGCCGTGTTGGCCGGGTCACCGACCCA
>JBHELN010000268.1:0-7007 GCA_046263115.1 Pseudonocardiaceae bacterium
GCAGCTCGTAGTGGGTGCCGGCGCCGGTGATCCGTCCGCGGTCGAGGAACAGGATTTGGTCAGCGTCGGTGACCGTGAGCAGATTGTGCGAGATGATCAAAGTGGTGCGCCCGGTCATCAGCCGGCGCATCGGCGCCAGGATGCGCTGGGCCGACGCGGCGTCCAGCCCGGTGGTCGGCTCGTCGAGCAGCAACACCGGGGCATCCCGGATCATGGCTCGGGCGATGGCCAACCGCTGGCGTTGTCCCCCGGACAGCAGCCGGCCTCGTTGCCCGATCCGGGTGTCGTAGCCGTCGGGCAAGGCGCTGATGAACTCGTGCGCATCTGCCGCAGTGGCCGCTGCGACTACCTCGGCGCCGGTGGCGTCGGGCTTGCCCCACAAGATGTTGTCGCGGATGGTCCCGTCGAAGACCAGCGTCTCCTGCAACACCGTGGCCATGTTGCCGCGCAGGCTGGCCAGCTCCAGGTCCCGCAGGTCGACCCCGTCAAGGGTGATACGGCCGGTATCGGGGTCGTAGAACCGCAGCAGCAGTTTGCCCAGCGTGGACTTGCCGGCCCCGCTTGCGCCGACGAGCGCAACCTTCTGGCCCGGGATCACCGTGAAGCTGATGCTCTCGAGCGTGGGGCGGGTGGCGCCGGGATAGGTGAAGGTCACCGCGTCGAAGACCACGCTGCCGCGGGCCTCGCCCGGCCGCACTGTCCGCGCATCGGCGGCGTCCCGGACGTCGGGCTGGTGGTCGAGCAGGTCGATGATGCGCTCGGCGCTCGCACTCGCCGCGTACACCGTGTTGGACAGCCGGCCGGCGCCCCGGATCGGGCTATAGAGCCTGGTGAGGTAGGTCACGAACACCAGCAGCCCACCCAGCGTGATCCGATCGTGTTGCAGCGCCCACACCCCGACCCCCACCACCAGTACCACACCGACGACCTCCAGCAACTCGATCAGCGGCCGGAACAGCGCCTCCAGCCGCGTCGCGGCCATCTCCGCAGCGAACCGGCCGAGGTTCTCCTGATGGAACCGCTGCGTCTCGGCCGCTCGACGGTCATAAGCTTGCACCAGGGCGGCGTTGCCCAAACTCTCCTCGGCGACTGCGGTGACCGAACCCGACCGCCGTCGCTGCTCCCGGGAGGCGTCCTTGATCCGGGCCGAGAAATATCTAGCGCCCAGCGCAAACGCCGGCGCGGCGATCATCGACGCCAGGGCGAGTTGCCAGTTCAGGTAGAACAGCGCGCCGGTGAACAGCACGATCTCGGCCCCGTAGGACAAGGTCCGGGTGACGCCGGAGAGCACCAGCTGCTCGATCGCGTCGATATCACCGGTCAGCCGTGACAACGTGTCCCCGAGCTGGCGGCGGTCGAAGAAGTCCACCGACAGCCGGTGCAGGTGGTCGAACACCCGGGTGCGCAGGTCGAGCACGAACCGCTCGCCCAACCAGGTCGACAGCACGTCATCCGAGAAGGAACCGACTCCCTGGACGATCGCGATCCCGAGGTAGGCGGCCGCGATGGGCGGGAAGGCGTGGAAGTTCCGTGGGACCAGCACGTCATCGATCAGGAGCTTGAACATCCAGATCTGCGCGGTATCCACCAATGGCCCGACGCAAACCAGAAGCAGGCTGACCAGCAGCCGACCCCGGTACGGCCGGGTCGCCGGCCAGAACCGGCGAAAAATTGCCCCGAGACTTATTCGGGGCGCGCGAGCCACCGTTGTTGCGGTTCCCGCCACAGGACTCCGTTCGGGGAATCCATCCTGCCGCTTCGCCACCGAAGGCCAATCCCCGCCCTAGCGAACGACGAAGGCCTACCCGGCCCCGACTCCGGGCAGACCTGCACTCAACTTGTTGCCTTACCGCCTACCAGCAGCTAGCAGCCCCGACGGCTGCCGCGGCGGCGGCTGCCGCGGCGGCGGCCACTACGGTTCCGCCTGCCGCCACTACCACGGCCCCCGCCCCATTCACAGCGAGCCCGGTCGAACGGCTCGAAGTACCCGCTCACGATTCACCCTCCCGTTGGTGCATGTTTACTTGAGCGACTTTTGCGCTCAACCCATCAGTACGAAAAACGTGCATAGGGGGATTACCGGACCCCTCAGAAACACCCGAACGGCGCAACGACACCGCCGGTGAGCCCGACGCAGCGCAACGGCATTGCGTCCAGGTGTCAGATAAGTTGCGTCCAAGGTCGATTATCGGAAATGGAGAATCTCCGGTGATTAGCTGGCAGCCGCACCGGTCACCGTCAGCGCGTGCGCTGGCGGCAGCGCTGATGACGGTGTTGATGCTCGGCGGGTGCGGTCCGAATCCCCCAGGGCCCGCCGCGAATCCTCTCGGGCCGCCCGTGGCCGGCGTGCCCGGCGGGGTGCCCAGAGCTGATCACATCATGATTGTCGTCTTCGAGAACCAGGCCTACCGGCAAGTCATCGGTGCCGTGGCCGCGCCCTATCTCACATCACTGGCCCACGCCGGGGCTAACTTCACCGACGCACACGGCGAACGGCATCCCAGCCAACCCAACTACGTGGCCCTGCTGTCGGGTTCCACGCACGGTGTCACCGATGATTCCTGCCCACAGGACTTAGGAGATCAGCCCAACCTGGCACGCCAACTGCTCGACAGCGGCCGCAGTTTCGCCGGGTACTCCGAAGACCTACCGGGCGCCGGATTCACCGGCTGCTCCTCACCAGATGACCGCTACACACGCAAACACAACCCGTGGGTCGACTTCGCCAATATCCCCACCAACGCGAACCTGCCGCTGTCCGCGCTGCCCACCGACCTTGCCGCGCTGCCCACCGTCTCCATCGTGATCCCCAACCTGTGTCACGACATGCACGACTGTCCGGTGGCCACCGGTGATGTGTGGGCACAGCAGCACCTGACTGGTTACCTCGACTGGGCCCGCACCCACAACAGCCTGCTGATTGTCACCTTCGACGAGGACGATGACACCGCCGCCAATCGCATCCCGACAGTGTTCGCAGGTCCGATGGTCCGAGCGGGTGACATGCCGGACCGCATCGACCACTATGCCATCCTGCGCACGATCGAGGACATGTACCAGCTCCCGCCGCTCGGCGTAGCCGCCGCGACGCCACCCATCACCGGCATCTGGGCACCGTAAAGCAACTCAACTCGTGCACGGCAGCCAGCCGTCGATACCACCCAGCAGCCGGTGGACTAGCTGCGCCGGCGCCGCGGAGGCGCACACAGCTTGCCGGGCGAGATCCGTCAGCGTTTGGTCGTTGAATCCGTGGATGCCACGCAAGATCTCGTATTGCCCGACAAGGCGGGTGCCGAAAATCAGCGGATCGTCCGCTCCCACTGCGACCGGAACTCCGGCCCGCCGGAATGCGTCGACCGGTACCTGTGCCAGGGTGGAAAGCACTCCGAAGGGGGCATAAGAAGTGGGACAGATCTCCATGGTGACGTTATTTCGGGCCAGGATCTCCAGAGTGCCAGGACTCGATGCCGCCGTGATTCCATGGCCTATTCTGCTGGCACCGAGCAACTCTACACATCGGCGCACATGCAGATGATCCAGGTAGAAACCCGCGTGGGGCGTCACGAGTAGGCCGGCGTCACGCGCGATACGGGCAGCGGCAACGAATGTGTCCGGCTCGCCCAGCCGCTCGTCATTGGAGATGCCGAAGCCGACGACGCCCTGGTCGGCGTACCGGGCCGCAACCCGGGCGACACGTTGCGCCCGCTCCGGCGCCGCCGCCCAACTCACCGCGAGCACCAGGCCGATTCCGACACCTACCGCGCGGGCCGCATCTCGGCAGGCATCCACCATCATTTCGACCGCTGGATCCAGGCCTCCGAGATACAGCTCGTACGAACTGGGGTCAACTTGCAACTCCAACCATCCGGAGCCTTCCTCGGCATCGTCTTCGGCGGCTTCCCGGATGATCCTGCGCACGTCATCTGCGGACCGAATGGTTTGCCGCGCCGCGTCATACTGCCTCTGGAAATCCGACCAGTTCCGGTGGCCTTGGCGCCGCCCCTGATCAGAGTCTTCGTTAACCAGCGCAGGCGGGAGGCTGATACCGTATCCGTCGGCAAGCTCGCGTATCGTCGTGCGTCGGGCCGAGCCGGTGAGATGCAGGTGCAGGTGCGCCTTGGGAAGCGTCCGCAGTTCGCGCACGACCAAAAGTATGGCATCTGGCGATCGCCGCTATTCGGCGGGCTCTGCACGAGGTGATGCCGATACCATTGAAGCACCGAGCGGAGGTCGGATGGCGACGATCGAGCTGACCAAAGAGAGCTTTGCCGACGTCGTGGGCGGTGCGAAATTGGTGCTGGTCGACTTCTGGGGACCGCAGTGTCGGCTGTGCCGCATGTTCGAACCTGTTTTCGAAGAAGCATCGCAACGTCACCCCGACGCGGTGTTCGGCAAGGTCGATGCGCAGACACACGGTCAGCTCGCCGCCATATTTCGGGTTATGTCCCTGCCCACTCTGGTGATCATAAAAGAAGGCTTCGTGATCTATGCCAGGTCGGGTGTCTTGTCGCTGGAGGATCTGGAAGATCTCGTGGGTCAGGCCCGGGCACTGGACATGGACGGCGTGCGCAGAAGACGCGCCGCCCGTCGCGCAACGCTCAGCACGCCGACAGCGTCACCACCAGCACGTCCCGCAAGGCCGGAGCGTTCATGTCGACCGGCCGGATCGGGCTGACGCTGTGCCAGGTCCGCCGATCGTCGCCCACCAGCAGTGTTCCCGGCTCGCTCAAGGTAGTCGTGAGCACTTCCCGCCCGTCCGGATCGAATACCGAGCTCTGCCCGCCGGCGGCGTTCTGGCGGGCGACCAACAGCGACGAGACCAGCGTGACACCGTCTTGGTGCCGCCCCTCGGGGGTCGCGTCGCCTCGACTGCCGGTTGAGCTCACGACCCGGAACGGGTGTACATGCACGGTCCATCGAGGCGCGTCCTCGATCCCCGCCGCGATCTCGCCCAGCAATGGCAGCAGGGCGTCCAAGACGGGGTCGGCGACGAAAGCGTCGGTCAAGGGGTCGAAATCACGGCCCGCATCGGGGAACAGACGATTGGTGTTGGTCGGCTGCCGAAACTCTGCATGCGGTAGAAGACGCCGGGTTCCGTCCCTGGCGAGGATGAACCGCCCGTAGCGACGCATCCGGCGCGTGCCGTATTCGGCCGCGTACTTGTCCGGCCTCAGATCTTCCCAGTGCGCGGCGAATCGCGGCCATCGCGCATGGTCTGACTGCAGACGCCGCCACACGGCGGCCGCCGGTATCACGTGCGCGCCCGTCGAGGCCAAGGCGATACGAGCGTCGTCGACATGATCGACGTCTGCGGCGACCCTCGCCGCTCCGTGATCGCCCGGCAGTGAGTCGAGTTCAGCGCTCAGATCACCCATCACCACCCGCCTTCCCGAGGCCGACCCTGGTATATACCCCGCCATGGAGGTCCGCGGCTGGCGGGAGCCGCAGTGCAACATGATTGCCGACGTCGCCCGAAACGCCCGTGGAGGGTTTGTCGGCGCGCCGCGGGGGAACACCTTCGCATGCCGCTTCGACGGATCGCCCGGCCTGGAGACCAAGGCCGAGGAGCGCGGTACCAAGAATCCAAGGACGCCCACAACGGGATAGCGACGTTGACGCGCTGAGCACCCATGCCGGGCGCGATCCGGGTCGAGTCGGTCGACGACGAGGCGGCGTTTTGGGACGACCGCTCGGTTGTGCTGGAGTGCCTGCGGGAAACGCCCCCGCGGATTCCCGCGTGGTACGGGTACGACGCGGTCGGCTCTCAGGTCTGGGAGGAGCTCTCGAGGCTGCCGAGCTACTACCTGACACAGGCGGAGTTCGCACTGCTGGAGGGGCACGCCGGCGAGATCGCCGACCGGCTCGGACCATGCGTGGCGGAGCTGGGTAGTGGCAGCGCCAAGAAGACGCGGCTGTTGCTGTCCGCGTGCCTGCGGCGCCGGCGCACGACCTACCTGCCGATCGACGTGAGTCGGGAGATGCTGGAGCACAGCGCCACGACCCTGCCCGCTGAGCTGGACGGGCTGGCGGTGCACGGGCTGTGGGGCCGGTACGAGGCGGGGCTGTCGTACCTGCGCTCGGCTCGGAGCGAGCCATTGACCGTGGTTTTGCTGGGCAGCAACATCGGCAACACCACGTTGGCCGAGCGGACCGCGCTGGTCGGCGACATCGCGAACACGCTGGAGCCGGGCGACCGCTTCCTCGTCACGGCGGATCTGGTCAAGCCGGCGCCCGTGCTGGACGCGGCCTACAACGACCCGCCTGGGGCGTCGGCCCAAGCTCGTTTCCGGCTGAATCAGCTCGCTCACTTCAGCCGGCGCTTCGATGGCGACGTGGTGCTGCACCGCTTCTACCCGCGAGCCCACTACGTCCCCGAGACCAGGACCGTTGAGGGGCATCTGTACGCCACCGAGGACCAGACGGTCACGCTGCGGGCGCTGGACCACACGCTGGCCCTGCGCCGCGGCGACCGCATTTGCCACGGGCACTCCGTGAAGTTCCACCGGCCCGAGTTCGTCGATGCGGTGCGCGCCTCCGGTTTCGAGCTCGACGCCGAGTGGATCGACGCGGTGTGGCAATACGGGCTGTTCCTCTTCGTCCGCCGATAGCGCGCTCAGCCGCCGTCGGCGGCCTTCTCCATCGTCGCCACGTCGAGTCTCCATCCGCGTTATCGCTGCGGTCGCCGCCGCGCCCCGCCCGCGTCGGGGTCCTCGATCAACCGTGAGACGGACGGCACCGCGAGTCGATGGCGCCGAGGCTATGGCAACGCGGTGGCAGCTCATGGATCCCGCTCGACGACACCGCCGTTAGGTCGCCGCACCGATCTGCTCATCCGGGGAATCCCCTGGTGGATGCGTCGCTATGGCCTGATGGCAGCGCACCGTCACCCGTTCGCAGATCCGCTTGACCGCATCCAATGCCTCGGTCGAGCCCCAGGAGATCGCCTCCGCGCCGCGCGCCGGTCCACCCACGCACGCGTGGCTGTATAGCGGCAAACCCTGATGATC
>JBHELN010000269.1:0-4553 GCA_046263115.1 Pseudonocardiaceae bacterium
GCATGATCTTGTGCAAGGACGAGTTCCGCAAGAAGATCAACTCGAGGACCTTTCCGGGTTGGCAAGGCGGCCCGCTGATGCACGTGATCGCCGCTAAGGCGGTGGCGCTAAAGATCGCCGCGTCGGAGGAGTTCCGGGAACGGCAGCAGCGCACCCGCGCGGGCGCGCGGGCGCTGGCCGAACAGATGCTCGCGGGCGGGATCAACGTGCTCACCGGCGGCACCGACACCCATCTGGTGCTTGCCGACCTGCGGGAGTCCCCCCTGAATGGTAAGCAGGCCGAGGATCGCCTCGCCGAAGTCGGCATCACCGTCAACCGCAACGCGGTGCCGTTTGACCCCCGGCCGCCGGCCGTGGCATCCGGCTTACGCATCGGCGCTTCCGGACTGGCCACCCGGGGCCTGCAAGAAGGCGATTTCCACGAGATCGGCAAGGTCATCACCGAAGCGCTCACCGGCGATATGGACGACGCCAAGCGGGCGGCGCTGACCGAACGCACCAGCGCGCTGGCCCAGCGCTATCCGCTGTACCCGCAGCTCACCGCCCCAGCAGGGTGGTGACCGGCATGCCAACAGGACCCGTGCATTTATACGTCCCTGGCCCGACCAACGTGCCCGATGCGGTGCGTCGCGCGATGAACGTCCCCCAGCAGGATCACCGGGCGCCGGATTTCCCGGATCTGACCCTGCCGCTGTTCGCCGATCTGAAGAAGATCTTCGCCACCGAGACCGGTCGGGTGTTCATGTACCCCTCCTCGGGCACCGGGGCGTGGGAAGCGGCGATCACCAACACCCTCAACCGGGGCGACCGGGTGCTCATGTCGCGGTTCGGTCAGTTCTCCCACCTCTGGGCCGACATGGCGCGGCGGCTGGGCCTCGACGTGATCTGCATCGACCGGGAATGGGGCGAGGGCGTCCCATTGGACGACTACGCCCGCCACCTGTCCGAGGACCCGAGCATCAAAGGGGTCTTCGTCTGTCACAACGAAACCGCCACCGGAGTCACCTCAGACATCGCCGCGGTCCGCCGAGTGATGGACGAGGCCGGCACCATCGCACTGCTCTACGTCGACGCGGTGTCCTCGCTGGGGTCGATCCCCTTCCAGCAGGAGGCCTGGGGCGTCGACCTGGCCGTGACCGGCTCGCAGAAGGGTCTAATGCTGCCGGCCGGGATGGCCATGCTCGGGGTCAGCGCCAAGGCACTCGAGGCGCACCAGTCTTCCACCATGGAGCGCTCTTATTTCAGCTTCGAGGACATGCTCAAGACCAACGACCAGGGCTATTTCCCCTACACGCCGTCCACCCCGATGCTGCACGGCCTGCGCGCCTCGCTGGATCTACTCTTCGCCGAAGGCCTGCCGCAGGTATTCGCCCGCCATCACCGGCTCGCCGAAGGAGTGCGCCGCGCGGTGCAGGCGCTGGGCCTGTCACTATGCGCGCTGAGCCCGCAGTGGTACTCCGACACAGTTACCGCGATCCGCACCCCGGAAGGCGTGGACTCGGCGGAGGTCTGCCGGATTGGCTACTACCGCTATCGCACCTCGTTCGGCGGCGGCCTGTCCCAGGTGGCGGGTAAGGTCTTCCGGATCGGTCACCTCGGTGATCTCAACGAGGTGATGTGCCTCGCCGCGGTGGCCAGCGCCGAGATGTCACTGGCCGACGCCGGGGCAAAGGTGGAGCTCGGAACTGGCGTGGCGGCAGCCCAGGACTACTACCGCACCGCCCTGGAGGCCGAGACGGGCCTTGCGTGGTCGGCGTCCGCGTCCCCCCAGTAAGACGATGCAATAGACCGTCCACTTGGCGTGCTCAAGGAGGAGCCAGTGCGATGAGCCACACCCTCTACCCGATGCGCCAGCCGCGGTTGCAGCGCAGCGAGCTCGCGGTACCGGGGTCGAACACCAGCTTCATCGACAAAGCGGCGGACAGTGCGGCCGATTTCGTCTTCCTCGACCTGGAGGACGCGGTAGCGCCGCCGGACAAGGAACAGGCCCGCCGCAACGTGATCGAGGCGCTGCGGGACATCGACTGGGCAGCCAAGGGCAAGACGGTGTCGGTGCGGATCAATGGGCTGGACACGCACTACATGTACCGCGATGTCATCGACGTCATGGAGCAGGCCGGTGATCACCTGCACACCATCCTGGTGCCCAAGGTGGGAGTGCCCGCGGACCTGTACTGCGTGGAGACGCTGATCGCGCAGGTCGAGCAGGCCAAGGGCTACCAGCGCAAGGTCGGGATCGAGGCGTTGATCGAGACCGCGCTGGGGATGGCGAATGTGGAAGCCATCGCCGCCGCTCCTGGCCGGTTGGAAGCGCTGCACTTCGGGGTGGCCGACTACGCGGCGAGCAACCGGGCCCGCACGGTGAGCATCGGTGGCCTGAACCCCCACTATCCCGGTGATCAATGGCATTTTGCGCTGTCGCGCATGATCGTGGCCTGCCGGGCCTATGGGCTTCGCCCGATCGACGGCCCGTTCGGGGACTACTCCGACCCCGATGGCTTCCGGGCCAGCGCGCGGCGCGCGGCGGCGCTGGGTTGTGAGGGCAAGTGGGCGATCCATCCCAGCCAGGTCAAGCTGGCCAATGACGTGTTCAGTCCGCCGGAAGCCGAGCTGGACAGGGCCCGGCGGATCATCGACGCGCTGCGCGAAGCCGAAGCGCAAGGCAAGGGTGCGGCCTCGGTGGACGGCAAGATGATTGACGCCGCCTCGGAGCGGATGGCCCAGACGGTGATCGCGATGGACGAGGCGATCCGGGCGGCCGCGGCGAGCCGGGTCTGAGAGGGCTGGGAATGGACATTCACGAGTACCAGGCCAAGGAGATTCTGGCCCGTTTTGACGTGCCGATTCCCCGTGGTGGTCTGGCCTACAGCCCTGAGCAGGCGTCCTACCGGTGCACCGAGATCGGCGGGTCGGCGTGGGTGGTCAAGGCCCAGGTCCACGCCGGGGGCCGCGGCGAAGCCGGCGGGGTCAAGATCTGTTACTCCGACCGCGAGGTGCAGGACGTCGCGAACGGCATGTTCGGCCGGCGGCTGGTCACCAAGCAGTCCGGTCCCCGGGGCAAGCTGATCTACCGGGTGTACGTGGAGGAGGCGACCGAGATCGCCCGAGAGTTGTACTTCGGGATCGTGCTGGACCGCCGCATCGAACGGGTGTGCATCATCTCCTCGCCCGAGGGCGGCGTGGAGATCGAGGAACTGGTCAGTTCCCGACCCGAGACCCTGATCCGGACCACGATCGAGCCCGCCGCGGGCTTCCTTGAATTCCAAGCTCGGGAGATCGCCTTCGCACTCGGGCTGCCACCAGCGTTGATCGCCCAAGCAAGCCGGGTGTTCCGACGTGCCTACCGGGCTTTTCGGGACCTGGACGCCACCGTGCTGGAGATCAACCCGCTCGCCGTGACGACCAAGGGCAGCCTGGTCGCGCTCGACGCCAAGATGTCCTTCGACGACAACGCCCTGTTCCGGCATCTGGAGATCTCCGAGCTGCGCGACCGAAGCCAGGAGGACACCCGTGAAAGCCACGCCGCCGACCGCGGGCTGGCATACGTCGGCTTGGACGGCAACATCGGCTGCATGATCAACGGTGCCGGCCTGGCGATGGCGACCATGGACATGATCAAGCTAGTCGGCGGGGAGCCGGCGAACTTTCTCGACATCGGCGGTGGCGCCTCACCCGAGCGAGTGCTCAAGGCATTCCGCGCGGTGCTCCACGACAAGAACGTCGAGACGATGTTGATCAACATCTTTGCCGGGATCAACCGGTGCGACTGGGTCGCCCAGGGCATCATCGACGCGTTCAAGGAGCTCGACGTGAAGATCCCGGTGGTGGTGCGGCTGGCCGGCACTCATGTCGAGCAGGGCCACGCCATGCTGCGCGACTCCGGGTTGCCCATCATCACTGCCGATAGCCTCGCCGATGCCGCCGAGAAGGCTGTCGCCGTGGTGGGCACCATCGGTCCCACTGGTTTAGGGCACGGGTTGAGGGCACGGGTTGAGGGCACGGGTTGCGGGCACGGCTGATGGGTTGAGGCCGGGAGCTGAGGAGGGTCATGGCCATCCTGATCGATGAACACACCCGAGTGGTGGTGCAGGGCATCACCGGCCGCATCGGCCGATTCCACGCCGAGGAGATGATCGATTACGGCACTCAGGTCGTCGCCGGGGTCACCCCGGGCAAGGGCGGCGAGACCGTGCTGAGGCGCCCAGTGTTCAACACCATGAAAGACGCCGTGGCACAAACCGGGGCTACCGCCTCGATCGTGTTCGTGCCGCCTCCCTTCGCCGCGGATTCGCTGATGGAAGCCGCCGACGCCGGCATCCGCGTCTGCGCGTGTATCACCGACGGCATCCCGATGCACGACATGCTCAAGGTCAAGCGGTACATGCGCCGCTACCGGGCCCACCAGAAGATGACCCTGACCGGGCCCAACTGCGCCGGCACCATCTCCCCCGGTCGGTCGCTGCTGGGCATCATGCCCGGCCACATCTACCTCCCCGGTCGGGTCGGAGTGATCAGTCGTTCCGGCACGCTGGGTTACGAGGCCGCGTCCCAGA
>JBHELN010000270.1:0-3024 GCA_046263115.1 Pseudonocardiaceae bacterium
AGACCAGGAAGTGCACCGCCACGGTCCACCAGGCCAACCCGGCCAGAACGGTGATCCCGCCGAGGACGGTCTGTACCAGAACACCCGCCGGCATAGCCGCGGCCAGCAGGATCAGCCTACGGCGCCGGGGCCGCACCAGCAGCGCGACGATCAGGCACGCCAACCCGACCAGGCCGACCAGGCCGGTGAGCAACCGGTTGCTGAACTCGATCCACTGGTGCAGCGCCGCAACTTCAGGATGCGGCTGCGGCACCAAGCTGCCCGGAAAGCACTGTGGCCAGGTCGGGCACCCCAGCCCCGAGCCGGTCACCCGCACCACCGAGCCGGTCACCGCGATACCCGCCTGCATGATCACCGCAGCGATCGCGGTACCCCACATCAGGGTGGTGAGTGCGCGGTTCGAGGCAGGTGCGGCGGCCACAACACTGATCGTAGGCGCCTGCCGTGACGAGCTCAGGACAGCCGCAACGTGCGGGCGGCGAGGATGGCGGCGCCGGCCGCCCATGCCAGGAGTACTCCCAGGGCGGCCCAGGGCGTCACGCCGGTGACCAGAGCCGCGCGTAGGCCTTCGGCCAACGCGCCGGAGGGGAGTGCGGCGGCGATCGCGGACAGCACGCCGGGCAAGGCGTGCACGGACAGCACGATGCCACCCGCCACCACCAGCAGGAGCCACACCATGTTCGCCACCGCGAGCACCACCTCGGCCCGCAGCGCCCCCCCGAGCAGGACTCCGAGCGCGCCGAACGCGGCGGTGCCGGCGAGGATCAGCAGCGCGGCGGGAGCAAGCCCGGGCGGCGACACATGCCAGCCCAACGCGAATGCCACCGCCCCCAGCACCACCAACTGCACCAGCACCACCCCGAGCACCGCGAGCATTCGGCCGGCGACCAGCGACCAGCGCGGCAGCGAGGTGGCGGCCAACCGCTTGAGCACCCCGTAACGGCGGTCGAAACCCAGCGCGATGGCCTGCCCGGTGAACGCGGTAGACATCACAGCCAGCGCCAGGATGCGCGGGGTGACGTTGTCCACCCGCGGGTTGGGCACTGGTACCACGTTGAGCACGGTCAGCCCGACCAGCAATCCCAGCGGTATCAGCAGAGTGAGCAGCACCTGCTCGCCGTTGCGCAGGGTGAGAACGAACTCGGTGCGAGCCTGGGTGAACAGCATCCGCGACAGCTTGCCCCGGCCGGGTGCGGGCGCGAAGGTACCGGGGGAGAAGGTGGTCACGATCGCAGCTCCCGACCGGTGAGCTCGAGGAAGACGTCCTCCAGGCTGCGCCGCGATACCCGCAAGTCTTCGGCGAACACGCCCTGCTGGGCGCACCAGGCTGTGACGGTGGCCATCACCTGCGGGTCGATCAGGCCCTCGACGAGGTAGTCACCGGGGTGTGGTGCGCTGACCCGGCAGTCCTGCGGCAGGGCGGTGATCAGCGGGCCGAGGTCCAGGCCTGGACGGGCCCGGAAGCGCAGTTGCCGCTGCGTCGTGCTGGATGACGTCAGTTCAGCGGGGCTACCCATGGCCACCACCCGGCCATGGTCGATGATCACTACCTGATCGGCCAGCGCCTCGGCTTCCTCCATCAGGTGCGTGGTGAACAGCACGCTGACGCCATCGGCGCGCAGGCTGGCGATGATGTCCCACACCAGGCGCCGGGCCTGCGGGTCCATGCCGGCGGTGGGCTCGTCGAGGAACACCACCTCCGGTCGCCCGACCAGCGCGCAGGCCAGCGCAAGCCGTTGCTGCTGGCCACCGGACAGCCGTTTGTAGGGAACCCGGGCCACTCCGGTGAGCCCCAGTACGTCGAGCAGCCATCCGACGTCCAGCGGTCGCGCCGAGCAGACCGCGACCAGCCCGAGCATTTCCGCTGCCCGCACTCCCGGGTAAGCGCCGCCGCCCTGCGGCATCACCCCCATCCGGGGGCGCAGGGTGGCGCTGTCGGCGATCGGGTCGAGCCCCAGCACGCGGACCACGCCGGCATCCGGGCGCAGGAATCCCTCGCACACCTCGACTGTGGTGGTCTTACCGGCACCATTGGGGCCCAGCAAGGCAAGCACCGTCGCCGGCTGCACCTGCAGATCGAGGCCGTCCACGGCGCGGACCGGACCGAAGCTGCGTACCAGGCCGCAGACCTCGACAGCAGCCGATGACGCGGGCGGGGTCACATTGACAAAGCCTAGGTTGCGCCGGCGGATCGGGCCGCACTGGCCCGCAGCACTCCGGTCAGCGGTGGCGTGCGCCTCCTGATCACCAGCATCGGCACGATCAGGCTGACTGCCGCCGCCGCGATCGCCGACGGTAAAACCCAGGCCCGGAACAGGAAATCTGAGCCGGTCGGTGCCACGGCCACCGCCAGGACCGTGCAAGCCACGGTGGCGCTGACACGGAACGCCGGGTTGGTAGCCGATGCCGCCAACGGGATCACCGCCCACAGCAGGTACCACGGGTGCACCACCGGTCCCATCAGTACCACGGCACCCAGCCCGATGCCGATCCCAGCCAGCGGGTCGAGGCGTCCCCGCCAGCAACGCCACAGCAAGAGCAGGCAGGCTCCGCCGGCGCCGGCCAGGCCGGTCAGCCGGACCAGCGTAAGCACCGACGTGGTGTGGTCACCCAAACCCAGCAGGCTGCCGATCCACGCCGCCAGCAAACCCAGCTCCGTGACCACGGACATCCAACTGCGCACCACGTTGGGCGTGCCCAGCGCGCCAGCCCAGCCGAAGCCGAGGCCGGTGCCGAGCCCGATCGCCACAGTGGTGGCCGCGGCGACTCCGCCGACCGCCGCTGCGGCCCATCCGACATCGCGCAGCCGACCGCCTCGCAACCGGGCACACCACACCACGACGAACCCAAGGGCCAGAGCGGCGGGAACCTTCACCTGCGCCGCTGCCGCGATCAATGCGACGCCACCGAGTGTGGTCAGCCCCGTCGCCGGATGACGCAACACCAGTTCCAGGCCTACCAACATCATGCCGATCATCAGCGCTTCGTTATGCACTCCGCTGGCGAGGTGGAACAACACCAGCG
>JBHELN010000271.1:0-4652 GCA_046263115.1 Pseudonocardiaceae bacterium
CGGCGTGGCCATCGACGATCTCGTCGTGGAACTGCCCTCCGGCCGGCTGCCGGATGTGTTGATCACCGCGGCGGAATCGGTCCAAGGGGTGGAGGTCGATGCCGTCCGCCCGTGGGCGGGGGTCCTGGACACGCACCGGGAGCTGGAGCTGGTGGAGCGGGTCGCCGCCGATCCCGACCACGGCCTGCAAGTCTTCACCGACGGAGTGCCTAAGATCGTCCGAGCGGGCTGGGCAGTCGTGTTCGCCACTACGGAGGGCGAACCGCACCGGATTACCGCATCGTTCGCTGCGCCGGAGACGGTGGCCGGGACCCTGCCCTGGTGGCCGTTGCGCCGGGCCACGATCTTGGACGGTGAAGAGCCCTGGGTGCCGCTGCCGTGGCGTGAGCTGGGCACTGAGCTCGCGGCCACCCCGCTCGGCGGCCCGCATCGAGTGTTACTGGTAGGTCGCCCAGGCGGGCCGATGTTCCGAGCAGCGGAACTCGCCCGCCTGGAACACCTGGCCGGGATCGTCGCGGTAGTGCTGCGAAAGTGATCGCCTAGATCAACTCGCGGATGCACGTCAGGTCGGCAGCAACCGCGGCCAGGACGTCGAAGTCGCGGTTCTGATGGACCAGGGTCCGCACGTAGTTGGTAGACCGCGCGGCAGGCCGGCGACACGTGTCTCGCAGCCATTCGATCCATGCCGAGGTGTCCACCAGGTGGACGGTCACCAGTCGCTGACCTGGTCATTGCGCAATTCTGGTAAGTCGATGTCGAACCCGGGTTGCGGCGCCCCCGCTGTTTTGCCGAAAGCCAGCAGTGTGTACCCCGGCACCGGGCACCAGTCCAGATGAGGAAGCCGGGCAAATCCCAACCGGGCATAGAGCCGGTGCGCGACATGCATCTCCGCAGCGGTGCACAGCACCACGCGGTGCGCGCCAATCTCGCTAGCCCGGGCCAGCACCGCTCTGACCAGCAACTCGCCCACCCCGCGACGGCGAGCGCCGGGCTACCGCGAGCATCCGGAACTCGAGCTCACCAGGACGCGATAGCTGCCCCAGCGGACTGCCTGACGCGCAGATCGTGATCGTGCCCAGCAAGGCGTCTTTGGCGTCCACCGCCACCAGCAGTTCAGCATCTCTGGCTCGGCGGGGTGCGTCGACCAGCTCCATCGCATAGGCATCGTCAGGATTCACCATGCCGTCAGCGAGGTAGGACGCAAGGGTGAGCTGGCCGATTTTCTCCAGCTCGTCAGGACGGGCCCGGCGCACGACCACGCATTCGCTCACTTAACTGTGATACCACGCGGGAGCGTGCGCTAACTCACATTCCATTCGTTCGCATTCCAGGTGACGCCATCCGAAGCTTGTTGGTAAACGCTGTCGATGTTGTTCGTGTAAGCCCACATAATGGGCAGTTGAAACAGCGGAAGTGACACCAGATCATCGGCGATAAGCCGATCGGCCTTCGCCAGAGCATCCGTCTGGGTCGACTCCGTATACTCCATCTCTGCGACACCCAACGCGGTGTCGAGGGCGGGGTTGCTGTAATGCTGGTGATTGAGCGGACCAGTGCTCTCATAGTGATCGGCCGCAGACCACGCCCGAGGCGTACGCGAGCTCGCGGTCAGAACCACATCGAACCGCCCGTGAGACACCGCATCGTCTAGGTCGTTCGGCCTGGCATTATTGGCGATCTCCATTCCGGCCTGCCGGCATTGCGTCCTGATCAGGTCAACCTCTTGAGAGTGAGCCGGCGAACCGTCGTGACTGATCGCGAAGGAAAGCCGCTGACCGGCCCGCGAGTAGACACCATCGGAACCCAGCACCCAGCCCCCACGCTCCACCGTCACCTGCGCTTTCTGCGCGTCGGCGACCATCTTGTCCGAGTAAAGATCCTCATACCTCGCATCACCCGGAAGGAATATCAGGCTACCCAGCGGTTGAGCCTCCGGGCGCACACCGCGAACGAGTTCATCGACTAACTTGTTACGGTCGATGCACTGGGCGAAGGCCGTCCGGACGACTGGATCCTTGAGCAGCGGACTGGCCAGATTGAGATCCAGGTGTTCGACGGTGGGGCCATCCCGCGTTTGGAATATCACGCCCCGCGCAGACAGCTCCCGCAGCCGATCGGCTAGTAGCGGATCGGCCGGCATCTGGACGACACCGAACTGCCGGTTCACCAGACCCGCCACCGCAGCAGCCCCGTCCGCCACGACCGTGAACACGATCCTCGCTGGGCCTCCGGGATTGCCCGGCCAGTTGTTGTTGCGGATCAGCACTGTTTGAGTGCTCGACGTCGAGCTGTCGAACTGGTAGGGACCCGATGCCGGCATCGTCTTGGGGTCGAAGCCGGTCCATCTGCTGTTCCAGAATTCACCGGCCCTGCGCAGCTCAGCCGGTGCAGAGGTCGGCCGCAGTGTGGTGACGTCGGAGACGCCGGTCGCCTGCTCGAGGATATGCGCGGGTAAAATGGCGTGTCGGATATAGTTTCGGCGCCAATCGGCGTAGGGAGATCGGTAGGTCTCGACGAAGGTGTTGTTGTTCCGACACTCGGCGGTGACGCGATCCAATCCGCGGGTACTCGCCGGCGTGAAGTACGGTGTAGAACCACTGCCCGCGAGCCAGGCCAGATAGAAGTCACGGCAGTCCCACGGCTGCCCGTCCGACCATCGGATGTTCGGTTTGATTTTGTACGTGACGACTTGCGGATCTTTCGACGTCAGCTCTGCTGAGGACAGCACGTCCGAGTTGAGCAGGAGCTTTCCGTTCCCGTCGACGATGAACGGGTTGACGAGCACCTGATTGAGCACCAGGTCATTGTCTGGACTATTCCTCGTTTGAGAAGTCGTGTTGTTATAGGCGGAAAACGGTGCACCGTGCGCGATGACGACTGCATGACCAGGTGGCACCTTTGGAGCCCGATACGTCCCGTCTCCATCGTCACCGCGCGCCTGCGTATTGGCGGGGCCGCCACCGTCGGGGTGATCGGCTTCCCGGGCGGCCACACAACCGGCCGCCGCGGGGGCGAGGCAGACGATCCCCAGCAGTAGCCTGATCAGGAGCCGGACGCGTCTCAGTCCCAGCAACTGGTTACCTCCCGCCATCACGGGCGCAGCTGCCAACGAGCGGCGCCATCGAGGGGACCTTCCAGCGGCGTGCCCGGGGCCACGTCGGGCAGCTGACCGTTGGTCATGAGCAACGACGCCGGCTGGTAGAGCGGAATCGTCACGACGCGCTCCCACAGCGCCGCTTCCACGGTGGGAGAGACCGCTCCCGCCGGATCTTCCTGGGTGAGTGCCCGCTCGATCATCGGCTGCAGCGCCACGTCGCAGAACTGCGCCGGGTTGGGCGGCGCCGGCGCCAGCCTGGCCGGCACCACCAGTGGACAGCCGTACCACGACTCCAGCTGGGTGGCGGGGTGACCGGCTGCGGGCTGCGGCAGCACCGCGATGTCGATATCCGGCGCGGCCACCGAAGCAGGGAACATTTGGGCGGTGCCGCCGCGGGGCGACACAGCGTCGGCGCTCGGACCGAGCAGGGTGCTGAAAAGCTCATCGGGGTCGATCTCGCGCAGCTCGGCGTCGATCCCGGCGGTCCGCAACTGGGCCACCACCCGGGCCGCGAGTGTGCCGTAGGGCTCCCGGTTCGCCGGCGCCGCCACCACCAGGCGCAGCAGCTGCCCAGCACGTTGCCAGCCCGCTGGTCCACGGGTGTACCCCGCCTCGGTGAGCAACCGACGTGCGGCGTCCGGATCCGGCGCCACCGGTACTCCGGTGGCCGGCACGGTCGGATGGTAATCCGGGGCGGACGGGGCGAGAATCTCCGAGTCGGCCCGCAGGGCCGCAGAGGGCCCGCTACCCACCCCGGTGGCGATCAGCGAAGCCCGGTCGAGCACCGCGGCCACCGCGGTGCGCATGCGTTGATCGCTCAACACCCGGCTGGCCGGTCGCAGCAGCACCGATACGAGCACCGGCTGCGGCACGACAGTCGGGCTCACACCAAGGTCGGCCGCGCGTAACAGCGACTCGGTAATGGCATTGGGGCGGCCGAACAGCGCACCTTGCGCGCTGCCCGTGCGCAGCGCCTCCACCAGCGCCGCTTCGCTGCCCTGCCGCAACCGGATCCGGCCCACTTGCGTCGGGGTGTCCCAGTACCGGTCGTTGCGTTCCAGCACTATCTCGCCACGGGATCGGTCCACCGAGGTCATCGCGAACGGGCCACCGGAGACCGGCAACCCGGCGTCAAGCGCCTTGCTCCAGCCACCGGGCGCGTCCTTGAGCAGGTGAGCGGGTAGCAGGTGGCGAAACAGGGTGCGCCAGCCGGCGTAAGGCCGGGTGAAGACCACTTCGGCGGTCTTGCCGCCATCCCGGGAGATCACCTGGTCGATCAGCTGGTAGCCCGCCGAATCCAGCACGCCAGGCTGGGTGCGCATCTGCTCAGCGAGATACCCGAAGTCCTCAGCCGCGATGGGGGTGATGTCCGACCATTGCGCGTTGCGCCGGATCCGGTAGGTGACGGTGAACGGTGCCGTGGTCGTGACCTCAGCGGAGGTCAGCAGGGTGTGATCGAGAACCCACTGGCCGGCTGGGTCCTGGTGAAAAGCCGACGGCAGCAGCAGACCTGCGACCGCCTCCGACATCGGGGTCAGGTCGGCCAGGGTGTGCG
>JBHELN010000272.1:0-7926 GCA_046263115.1 Pseudonocardiaceae bacterium
CGCCGGGTGCGCCGGGAGGTCCGTGCCACCGCCAACCGCCTGGCCAACTTCGATGACGCCAACCTGCGGCGATCCGCACGCGCGGCGGTGGCGTCGGCGGCGCGGGTCTCCCGTGCCTTGGACCTGCTCGGTGGGGACCTCCCGGGACATCTACTCACCGCCGGTCGGCTGCGCCTGGAGCATCGGCAGGCCTCCCTGGAAGAGCTGGGCCAACTCGCCGATCCGCCGCTGACCAAGGATGCCGTGGCAGGCCGCATCCGCCGGCTGCTCGCGATGGCCGATCGGAAAGCCGAGGAGCTGGGCGTCCCGGATACCGAATCCGCCATCACCCCAGACATGCTCGACGCGTAACGGATCTGCGCCGGTGCGCCGTCTCGTCGCACGGTCAGCTGGCTGTGATCACGAGGGCGGCGAGGCGTGAACACCCCTGTGGCTCCCCCTCCCGGGGGTCCTGCGCGGTGGGCACTGCCCGATAGGGTTGCGCTTCAAAGCGTAAAGACGGCAGTTCGGACCGGCCGTGCCGCCGGTATTTGGGTGGAGAGGGAGAGGGAGATCGTGACCGTTCGGGTAGGAATCAACGGATTCGGCCGTATCGGGCGGAATTTCTGGCGCGCTGTGCAGGCTGGCGGCCACGACGTCGAGGTAGTGGCATTCAACGACCTCGGAGACGTCGCCACCATGGCGCACCTGCTCAAGTACGACAGCGTGCTGGGCCGGTTGAAAGAGGACGTGCACGTCACCGACGACGGCATCGCGGTGGGCGGCAAGACCATCAAGGCGCTCGCCGAGCGCGACCCGGGCGCGCTGCCGTGGGGAGAGCTGGGCGTCGATGTAGTACTGGAGTCGACCGGCTTCTGCACCACGGCCTCCGATGCCCGTAAGCACGTCGACGAGGGTGGCGCGAAGAAGGTCATCATCTCCGCGCCGGCCAAGGGTGAGGACATCACCGTGGTGCTCGGTGTCAACGACTCCCGGCTGGACGGTTCGCATACGGTGATCTCTTGCGCCTCGTGCACCACGAACTGCCTGGCCCCGATGGCTAAGGTGCTGCACGACGCGCTGGGTATCCAGCAGGGTCTGATGACCACTATTCACGCGTACACCCAGGACCAGAACCTTCAAGATGGCCCGCACAACGACCTGCGCCGGGCCCGGGCCGCCGCGATCAACATCGTGCCGACCTCCACCGGAGCCGCCGCAGCTATCGGGCGGGTGTTGCCGGAGCTCAACGGAAGGCTCGACGGTTACGCGCTGCGAGTGCCGATCCCCACAGGATCGATCACCGACCTGTCCGCAGGGGTCTCCCGGGAGACCAGCGTCGAAGAGGTCAACGAGGCTTTCCGCGCCGCCGCAGATGGCCCGCTGAAGGGCATCCTGCGCTACAGCGACGCGCCGATAGTGTCCTCGGACATCATCACCGACCCCGCGTCGTGCATCTTCGACTCGCCGCTGACCAAGGTGATCGGCAACCAGGTCAAGATCGTCGGATGGTACGACAACGAATGGGGCTACTCCAACCGGCTTGCTGACTTGGTCGTCATGGTCGGTTCGCAGCTGTGAGGACGCTCGACGACCTGCTGGCCGAAGGCGTGTCCGGCCGGACGGTACTGGTTCGAGCCGACCTCAACGTGCCGCTGGACGCCAAATCGTCGAGCACCAGCCGGATCACCGATGACGGCCGGATCCGGGCCTCGTTGCCCACCCTGCGAGCACTGACGGACGCCGGGGCCCGGGTGGTGGTGACCGCGCATCTCGGCCGCCCCAAAGGCGAACCGGATCCGGCATACTCGCTGGCTCCGGTCGCCGCCCGGCTCGGCGAGTTGCTGGGCGCCCCGGTACTGGCTGCCACCGACGTGGTCGGTGAATCGGCTCGCGCGACGGTGACCGGCCTCGCCGGCGGGCACATTGCGCTACTGGAGAACGTCCGCTTCGACCCGCGCGAGACCTCCAAAGACACTGCCGAGCGCGGTGAGTTGGCCGGTGAGCTCGCCACCCTGGTGGGCCCCGACGGCGCGTTCGTCTCTGACGGGTTCGGCGTGGTGCACCGCGCGCAGGCCTCAGTCGTCGAGATCGCCGAGCGGTTGCCCGGCTATGCCGGCACGCTGGTGGTCGAGGAGCTGACCACCCTGCGCCGGCTCACCGAGGCGCCGGAGCGGCCCTACGCCGTAGTGCTGGGCGGCTCGAAGGTATCCGACAAGCTGGCCGTGATCGAGGCGCTGCTGCCAAAAGTGGACACCCTGCTCGTCGGCGGCGGGATGTGCTTCACATTCCTGGCGGCCCTCGGTCACCCGGTCGGAGAGTCGCTGCTGGAGCAGGACATGGTCGACGTGTGCGCCCGGCTGCTGAAAGCATCCGGCGACACCATCCGGCTGCCCAGTGACGTGGTCGTCGCCGAGGAGTTCGCGGCCGACGCGAACACCCGCACGGTCTCTGCGGAAGGCATCCCGGACGGTTGGCTGGGCTTGGACATCGGTCCGGAGACGGTGCGGGACTTCGCCGCGGCGCTAGCCGGGGCGGCCACCGTGTTCTGGAACGGCCCGATGCGGGTGTTCGAGATGGCGCCCTTCGCGGCGGGCACCCGAGGTGTCGCGGAGGCCATCGCAGGTTCCAATGCGTTCAGCGTGGTCGGCGGCGGCGACTCGGCCGCCGCGGTGCGGCAGCTCGGCCTGCCGGAGGACGGGTTCTCGCATATCTCCACCGGTGGTGGCGCGTCGCTGGAGTTTTTGGAGGGCAAAACGTTGCCTGGTGTCGCGGTACTGGAGAATTAGCGGATGGCTCGCCAACCGTTGATCGCCGGCAACTGGAAGATGAACCTGCACCACCTTGAGGCCATCGCCCTGGTGCAAAAGCTCGCTTTCGCGCTGCCGGAGAAGTACTTCGCCAAGGTCGAGGTGGCGGTGCTGCCGCCATTCACCGCATTGCGCAGCGTGCAGTCGCTGGTCGAGGGTGACAAGCTGCTGATCCGCTACGGCGCGCAGGACCTGTCCCCCAAGGACTCCGGTGCCTACACCGGCGACGTGTCCGGAGTGATGCTGGCCAAGCTGGACTGCAGCTACGTCGTCGTGGGCCATTCGGAGCGGCGTCAATATCACGGCGAGGATGACGCGCTGGTGAACAGCAAGGTTCGAGCCGCACTCCGTCATGGGCTGGTGCCGATCCTGTGCGTGGGTGAGGGCCTGGAGATCCGCGAAGCCGGCCGGCAGCTGCAGCACAGCACCGAGCAGCTGCGTGCCGCGCTCAAGGGGCTGTCCGCTGATCAAGTCCGGATCGTCGTGGTCGCCTACGAGCCGATCTGGGCGATCGGCACCGGGCGGGTCGCCACCCCGAACGACGCGCAGGAGGTCTGCGGCGCGCTGCGGGAGGCACTGGCGGACAAGTACGGGGCAGAGGTCGCCGACGAGGTTCGCGTGCTCTACGGCGGATCGGTCAAATCGAGCAATGTCGCCGATCTGGTTGCTGAGCCCGATATCGACGGCGCCCTGGTGGGCGGTGCGAGTCTGGATGCCGACGAGTTCGCAAAGCTCTGCGCCTTGGCCGCGGGAGGCCCGCTACCGTAACCGGGAAACTGTGCGGAGGCTGGGAGTACGAGGCCGGGGTCCCCATCTGCATCTGCGCGGAGTAATCTTGCCAATCAGTCGTCGTCCGACGAGGGTGTGATGAAGCTTTTCCTGCAGATCTTGCTACTGGTCACCAGCATCGCGCTGATCCTGCTGATCCTGTTGCATCGAAGCCGTGGGGGAGGGCTGTCAAGTTTGTTCGGCGGCGGTGTGCAATCGAGCTTGTCCGGATCCAGCGTCGTGGAGAAGAACCTGGACCGGCTGACGCTGTTCGTCAGCTCGTTATGGGTGATCTCCATCGTGGGGATCGGACTTCTGATCAAGATCGGCTGAGCACGCCCCGGGCGGCGCCCGGGCGGTTCCGCGAGGTGAGGCAATCAATGGCAAGTGGCAACGCCATCCGCGGTACGCGGGTCGGAGCAGGACCCATGGGAGAGTCTGAGCGGGGAGAGACTGCTCCCCGTCACCGGGTGTCCTACTGGTGTGCGAACGGGCACGAGTCTCAGCCGTCGTTCGCGGTCGACGCGGAGCTGCCTGAACTGTGGGATTGCCCACGGTGCGGGTTCCCGGCTGGCCGTAATGAGCAGCGGCCACCGGACGCACCGCGTAATGAGCCGTACAAGACCCATCTGGCCTATGTAAAGGAGCGCCGTTCGGATGCCGACGGCGAGGCCATCCTGGCCGAGGCCTTGGCCAGGCTCAAGGAATCCCGCGAGCTATAGGTCCTCGCGAGCTGTAGGTCTCAGCCGTTCCCGCGTGCCCCGCCGCCGTGCCGCACGATCGAAAGTGATCGGGCAGGTGGCGGGGTCCGGCAACGGCTTACCTCAAGCAGCTTGGCATGCCTGGGTATTCCTCCCGATGAGCAAGCCGTAAGAGCATCTGACGGCTTGACTCGTCCCCTTCCAGCTGAACATCGATATCACCGCGTGGCTACCTGATCGATACTGCGCGGTTCGGTCGACGTTGTCGGTTCGTATATCCGGATGCTCTGCATCGAGGCCACCCGCGCCAGAGGCCCCGCGGGTGGGAACCTCTTGGACAAACGCTGCGGGTGCCGTGGCGATCAGGTGCCCGACCTGGGCGAGCGCTACCGGAGCCGTTCCCAGCAGCAGTCCCGCGACGATCGCGGACGCGGCGAGGAGGCGGATGCAGGAAAGGTCAGGGTGGATTTTCCGGTAAGGACCGCACTGAACAGCCACCTGGGCGACGTCGCCGGAACGGTCCCCCCGTGCGCTTCGATCAGCAACGACATCGGATGTGCTGCGCTCGCTGCCGACACTCTCGAGGTAGATACGACTCGGCGCCCCGACAGCGCGAGTATCAACTAAGTCCCCCATTGTTGGTCACTCTCCGTAATCATGCGACGTCATCAGGCGTCGCTCGGTTCGTACAGCCAAGACATACCGGCCGCGGAACCACCCGTCCTCACGCAATATGAGGAGGTTTCCTCGGTCTGATGGACTAGACGGTGCGCGCGGCGGAGGTCAGCGGGTGAGAAGTTCCGGAGGGAGTTTGGCGGCGGCGGCCCGGTCGAGTAGCCAAAGTGTGCGGCGGCGGCCTGTTGCGCCGGCGGCCGGAACCCCTACCTCCCCGGCGCCGCGCAGTGCCATCGTCACCGCCGCGGCCTTCTCCAGCCCGGAGACGATCAACCACACCTCGGCAGCGCACCGGATAGCCGGCAGGGTCAGGCTGATCCGGGTGGGTGGCGGTTTGGGACTGCCCCGCACGGCGATCACCGCGCGCTCGGTCTCGTACACCGCGGGGGAGCCGGGAAACACCGATGCGACGTGACCCTCCTCGCCGATGCCGAGAAGGCATATGTCGAACGACGGCGCCGGGCCCCGGTCTTCGGGTCGCCGCCGGTTCAGCAACAGCTCCTCGTAGGCATTCGCCGCAGCATCCGGATCGTTGCCCCAAGGACCGTCCAAGGCGCCCATCGGGTATACCCGGGCAGGATCCACGCCGACGTGGTCGAGCAACGCCTCACGAGCCTGCGTTTCATTACGCTCCGGGTGACCACCGGGCAGGAAGCGCTCGTCGCCCCAGTAGACGTCTACTCCTCGCCAGTCCACCGCGCTCGAGGCCTGGGTGTTCGCCAATGCCCGCAACACCGCGATGCCGATTCCGCCACCGGTCAATACCAGCGAGGCGGAACCTGCAGCGGTCTGGATGTCCACGATGCGGGTGATCAGCCGGGCGGCCGTGGCGGCGGCGAGTACCTCAGCGGTGGCGTGCACCACCACGTCGGGGCGACTCACTGACCTTGCCGGGCGTCGGGCGATCGGCCGCCCTTCGCAGTGCCGGTGCGGCGACCCTCCACCTCCGTCAACGCCTGCAACGCGGCATGGTAGGTCTCATCGGGATCGAGCCTGCGTAGCTCCTCAGCGAGGCAGTCACGCACCGGACGGCGCCGCAGCGGCACTCGGCGGTCCGGCTGGCCAGGCTGACGGAGAGTGCCCACCTTTCCGTCCGGCCGGACCAACTCCACCGGGCCGGAACGGCGTTCCAGGACCGCGGCGCTGATCCCGCCACCGGAAGGGCTGGTGCGGCGGCGCACAGGAACATGTAGGCGGGACCGCAACCAGCCCGCAAGCAGGTCGGCGGATGGGTTGTCGGCGGCGCCGGTTACGGTGACCGCTTCGACGTCCTCGTACGGTGGCAGATCCAGGGCCGCGGCAAGCAAGGCGCGCCACGGGGTGAGCCGGGACCACGCCAGATCCGTGTCCCCAGCGGTGTAGGAGGTCCGCCGGCTCTCGAGTGCCTTCATGGGCTGAGCGGCCGCAGCGGCGTCAGTGATCCGGCGCTGCGCCAGCGTTCCGATGGGATCTGCGGCGGGAACCGCCGGGGCCTGGCCGGGCCACCACGTGACCACGGGGCAGTCCGGCAGCAGTAGCGGTATCACGACGCTGTCTCCATGGTCGGCCAGCGGACCATACAGCCGCAGCACCAGAACCTCCGAGGCGCCGGCGTCACCGCCCACGCGAATCTGGGCGTCCAACCTGGTGCCAGCCCGCTTCAGACCCCGCGCCACCACCAGCACACGACACGGATGCTCCTTGCTGGCCTCGTTGGCGGCCTCGATCGACTGCTCCACCTGGGCGGAATCATCGGTGACGATCACGAGAGTGAGCACCCGGCCCAGCGCCACCGCGCCGCCGCGCTCCCGAACATCGATCAGCGCGTGGTTCACCGCCGCGGTCGTCGTCGACGGCAGGTCGATGATCATTGCTCGCCTCTGGCCAGGAAAATCATCCTCCTCCGGCACGACCGATGCCATGCTAGCGGCACCGGACAGTCGGTGCCTGCCGCTGCACCACCAACCGCGAGCTTATGCCGGAGCTCGACAACACTCCTGTCGCGCGATCCGCACTCTTCGCGGCTGTTGGGCTGCTGCAGAGCACTCACGACGCCAAGAGCAACGTACGATACCGGGCTGGCGAACTTCTCGGCGATGACGCCATCGGCGGTAAAGATACATCGAAACCGCATGACCGCTCCCGTATCGCACGTGAGCCGGCGGAGAAGTTCTCGGCTGGCAGAGGGAATCAACACTGTGGTTGACATGATTCGTTAGTGATTTAACGCGCGATCCCTCACTCCAAGATGTGGCGGTTCATGCACATCGGTTACGCAGAACGCGTCGATGGCGGCCCGAGATTGTCAGTGGTCTGTTCTAGGGTCGGGTTATGTCGACGGCGCCGGTGTGGCAGAGCAGCGATGGGGAGCTGCTTGCTGAGCTGGGCGCGTTGGAGACCCAGTTGCATGCCACCTGGGCGCAGATATTATCGGTCATAGCGGAAATCGATTCCCGGGGCATCGCCGCCGTGAAAGGCTACGGCACCACGGTGGAACTGGTGCGGGCCATCGCGCGGGTGCCGCGGACTGAGGCGCGGTCCCGGATCGACGCCGCGGGTAATGTCCTGTCCAGCCGTGGGCTGGGTGGCGCATCGGTGGGACCGCGGCTGCCGCAGACGGCGGCGGCGGTGGCCGACCACCCGATCGGTGCCGCCGATGTCGCGGTGATCCGCTCGGTACTGGCGCGGATGCCGGTGCATCTCGGCACTGAGCGGCGGGCGCAGGTGGAGGCCGAACTGGCCCGCCAGGCCCACATCCTGGATGCCGGGCAGTTGGCGGTGTTGGGCAAGCGGATCCTGGCCTACCTTGACCAGGACGGCCGGCCACCCCAGGCTCCTCATCCCGAAACCCGGCGACACCTGCACTTAAGCGACCGCGATGGCGGTGTGGAGCTGAGCGGATGGCTGGATCGGGAGGCCGCCGAGATCGTCCGAGCGGCGTTGAGTCCGCTGGCCGCGCCACGGCCGGCCACCGATGTCGAGGTCGACTTGCGCTCCGCGGCGCAGCGGGACGC
>JBHELN010000273.1:0-3190 GCA_046263115.1 Pseudonocardiaceae bacterium
AGCACCGTGCCCGGTTCCCCGACCAAGACGGAAACTGTCCTAACCGCAATTATCGGGATCGCGAAGCACGGGAGTTGCAGATGCACGAACTCCCGGCACCGGCCGATCTGAGTGAGTTCGCAGGTCAGGCGTCTGTCTGCGCCCATATAAGCCGAGGCCACGGACCTTCGATTCCACTGCTCACCCTCGGCCGGCTGCAGCTCCGCCACGTACTTCCCGATGGGCACCCAGCGGCGGTCTTGCCACGCCATGGCGATCAAGGCGAGCCGCCCCTACTCCGGGCTGACCTCGGCCATCTCCGACCAAGCCTCGCCCGCCAGATCCTGGTAGTTAATCTTCGGCTTCTCGCTGATCACCCGCGACATGAACGGGAAAAAGTTCTGCGCGTGCTCGGTGGCCCCGTGCGCTGAGCCGGCGTCGGAGTCGGCGAAGGTCTCGATGATGGCGAACTCGTTCGCGTTCTCCGCGTTCTCGTAGTAGTCGAACGCGACGTTGCCCGGCTCCTGGCGCACGTCGGCGGTGTATTGCTTGACCCCGACCAGCCACTCGTCGCGCTTCTCGGGACGCATCTTGACCTTGAGGACGACGAGGATCACGGCGGCCTCCGGTGGCGTCGATCGGTCGTCCGCTTCGTCGGCGACGTCGCCGACCTGGCGTCCAGTCAGTCTCCTCCGGCTGCTTCACCCCTAACAAGACCGGAGGGCGGCGGCGGTTCCGGCAGGCTATACAGCTTGCTAGCGTCGGCGGCGCCCCGAACGTCCTAACGGGGCTTATCGGACTTTGACTCCATAGGCGCTCGACCAGGTGAGACACGTCGCTGACCTTTGGCTAGCCGCCTTCAGGCTGGCACCCGAGTGGGCGGGGGTGTTGTCGTCCAGGGACTCCGTCGAACGGCTCGTGCAGGGAGTGGCTGGACTGCGGTTGGGGTCGCCAAGCCGGCGGCGACCCGGGGGTCATCCTGGCGCAGGCCGGGGGATCACCGCTGCCAGGGGGTACGCGCTGGCTCGCCAACTCGACGAGCAGCGATACGGATACGAATCGGATCCGTGCCCGCAGGCTGTTCACCCACCCATGCGCTATCCGACATCCTGGGCCGGCTGCCTCACGGCGGCGCGGGGTGCCAGGTCAGTGCGGCATCCGCGGGAAGGGGAAGCCTGACCCGAGAAAGAGCCACAGTCGGAAGGGAGCCTGCATGTCCTGGATCGTCGATCGCTGGGAAGGTCTTGGTACGGTCGCCGGCAAGGCGGTGCTCATGTACGTGACCGCGGTGGTGGGGCTGCGGCTGGGCGAACGGCGCACGCTGGCCCAATGGACCATCATCGATTTCGCCACCGCGGTAGCGATCGGCGCGATCGTCGGACGCACCGCCATCGCCGGCACCCAGTCCTACGCCACTGGCGCCGCCGCGTTGCTCACCCTTATCGCCGTCCACCGGCTGGCCAGCCTGCTGCGGTTTCGCCCGGTGGCCGGCAAGCTCTTCGACCACCGGGTCCGGGTCCTGGTCGACCACGGCCAGCTGCGCCGTCGCCAGCTGCGGATGTGTGGACTGACCGACAACGACCTCTACGCGCAGCTGCGTCAACGCGGCGTGTTCGACCTCACCAGGCTGCGCTACGTCCTCTACGAAGCCAAAGGCGATCTCACGGTGGTGCCCGACCGAGACGCCCCGGACCCCGAGGCGCCGCTCGTCCAGGCCGGTCTGGACAGCGCCGACGGCTACCAGCACCACAGCAACCCGGGACCATGACCTAGTGCGAGGCTGCCGAGTTGGCGTCGGGCTCAGGGGCCGATCAGGTTGCAGATCCGGCGGCCGACCTCGGCGTGCCGGTCGCGGTGTAGCTCGGCGACCGGGGCATCGCCGATCAGCCAGGTTCGGGGTAACGCGCTGATGCGATCCAGCACCGCCTGACCCACGTCGGGGATCGGTTCGGTGACCACCCGAGACCCGGGACGGCTGGTGTCCCGGATCGGGACGGCCAGCATGTTGTCCTCGTTGAGCTCCAGGTACAGGTCGTTGGACACGATCAGCCAGGGCTCGGGTCCCATCACTCCGCCCTTGATGGTCCAGACATCCCCGAAGCGCGGAGCTCTAGGCGGCATCGCTGGCGTCCCGGCCGCGAGCGGCGCCCAGGCGATCCAACTCGGCAGCCGCGTCGGCGGCCAGGTGCGCCCTGTGCTGTTCATAATCAGGCCCGCTCAGGCCCTCAGCAGCGCACCACTGCTGGTGGCGTGTCAACGCGTCACGCATCGTCTCGGCCCGGGTGCACCGAGAGATCCACGCCGACACGCTCATCTGATGCTCGGCGGCCGCGGCGAGGGCATCGTGGTAGACACCCTCGTCCATTGTGATCGTCACGCGAGTCGTAGGCACCCCACTACCCTACGCCAGTGCATACCAAATGGTAAGCAACACCAGTGCTACCCGGCGTGCCAACCACTAAAGGAGCAGCCGAAGGCCAGCTAACTCAGTAACCCGTTGGGGCACAACCGGGCCACCTGCTCCCATAGCTGACCCCAGCCCCAAAGTGACCGGCGAGTAGGTTTTCAGGACTCGAAGATGGCCTCGACGACGGCTGCTGTTTCGGCGGGGCCGGCTCGGAAGTACCGAGCCGAGGTGTCGAGTGAGGCGTGGCCGAGCAGGGCTTGGACTTGGGCGACGTCGGCTCCACCTTGGCGGAGCCTGGTGGCGTAGCTGTGCCTGAGGCGATGTGGCCGCAGGCCTGGGACGCCTGCGTCGGCGCCGGCGGCGAGCACGACTTGGGTGATGCCGGAGATGGTTAGCCTGCCGCGCTGGCCCAGCCACAGTGGGCCGGGTTTCGTGTCGCGCTTATCGAGCCACCCGGTGAGGCGTTGCCGGGCGCGGGCCGGTAGCGGAACGGTGCGGACCTGGTCTCCTTTGCCGTGCAGGCGGACCTGTCCGGTGCGGGCGGTGATGGCCAGGTCCTCGGTGTCTAGCCGGGCGCATTGGACAAGCGGACACGGAGCACACTCCGATGATCAAGGCTGGGATCAGAGCCGCCATGATCACTCGTGCTGCCGTGTCCGCCCTCCTACATCATCACCGGCGTGTCGCCCCGGAGACACGCCGCGTAATCGGACTATGCCGAGGCCCTGATCCCCCACCCTACATATCCAGCCGTGAGGCCCATCCCGGAACGGATCTCGCTGGAGGCAGGGCATTGTTGATCTC
>JBHELN010000274.1:0-8303 GCA_046263115.1 Pseudonocardiaceae bacterium
CCGAGGGGGGACGACGGCGCATCACCGGGTTGCGACGTGAAGAGGTCGCGACGCTGTCGGCCGTCAGCGTCACCTGGTACACGTGGCTGGAGCAAGGACGCGACGTCAATCCATCCCGGCAGGTCCTCGACGCGCTCGCCACCACCCTGCGACTGTCCAACACCGAACACGATTACGTGCTCTCGCTCGCCGGCTACTCTGCCGCCGCCGCGACGCCGCGGCCCGCACCGGATGTTCCCGCGCACGTCCAACGGCTGATGGACCACCTGCACGGCATGCCCGCCTACGCCATCGCTCCCGACTGGAGCATCTGCGGCTGGAACAAGGCCTACGAAGCGCTCTACCCCAACGTGGGCCGTGTCCCGGGCCAGGACCGAAACCTGCTGTGGCTGGTGTTCACCGACCCTTTCGTGCGGCGCCTGCTCCCGGACTGGGCGATCACCAGCAGCCACTTCCTGGCCGAATTCCGCGCCGAAGCCGGCGCCCGCCTCGGCGACCCCGACTGCGCCGCACTGATCCAGCGCCTCAACACCTACAGCAGTGAGTTCGCCGCCGGCTGGAGTGCGCACTCGGTCGAAGGGTTCGCCTCGCGCCGGCGCGCCTTTCTCACTCCGGCCGGGCAGCTCACCTTCGAGCACCACCGCCTGGCGCCAGCTGATTTCAAGGACATCCACCTCGTGATCTACACACCCGCTGACGACGACACCGCCCAGCGCCTGACCCAGCTACAGGACTGCCGCCACAATGTCGAGGAGCGCGGCCGCCTAGGCGCCATATAGTGATCCCATGCGCGCCGACGACTCGGCCCAGCCGGTCTCGATCGCAACACGAGTGCAAGCCCTTGAAGCGGTTCTTGTTGAGAAGGGCTACGTGCAGACCGCATCGCTCGACGCCATCGTCGAGACCTACGAGCGCGACGTAGGGCCGCGCAACGGCGCCCGGGTCGTCGCCCGGGCGTGGATCGATCCCGATTACCGGACGTGGCTGCTCGCCGACGCCACCGCCGCCATCGGGTCGCTCGGTTACACCGGACGTCAGGGCGAGCACATGGTGGCCCTGGAGAACACCCCGGACACCCACCACCTGGTCGTCTGCACGCTGTGCTCCTGCTACCCCTGGCCGGTTCTCGGGCTGCCGCCAGTCTGGTACAAGTCCCCGCCATACCGCTCCCGGGCAGTGCTCGATCCCCGTGGTGTGCTGGCCGATTTCGGGGTGACACTGCCGGCGACGACGAGGGTCGAGGTGCATGACTCCACTGCTGAGATCCGCTACCTCGTGGTGCCGATACGGCCGCCGGGCACCGGGGGATGGACCGAGCAGGATTTGGCTCAGCTTGTCACCCGGGATTCCATGATCGGCGCTGGCCTGGCGCTCGTACCGTGAACGGCGCACAGGATCTTGGCGGCATGATGGGCTTCGGCCCAGTGCGGTCCGAACCCGAGGACCTGCGCTTCCATGCCGATTGGGAGCGCCGCGTGATGGCCATGGTCGTCGCGACCGGCGCCACGCAGCGCTGGACGATTGACGCCACCCGGCACGCACGGGAGAGCATGCCGCCGGGGGAGTACCTGACATCCAGTTACTACGAGATCTGGACGAGGGGACTGGAAGCCCTGCTGGTCGAGGCGGGTCTGGTCACCGTTGAGGAACTCGGGCAGGGTCGGGGGCTTGACCCGGGCGAGCCGCTGACCCACGTCCTCAGCCCGAGAGACGTCGCCCAGGCGCTAGCCACCGGCAGCCCTTACGACCGGCCGGTGGCCGAGCCGGCCCGCTTCACCGTGGACGACCGGGTCCGGACCCGCAACCTCAATCCGACGGGACACACCCGGTTGCCGCGCTACGCCCGGGCCAAAGAGGGTGTCGTCGTGCGGGTGCATGGTGGCTTCGTCTTTCCGGACACCAACGCGCATGGTGCCGGCGAGTGTCCACAGTGGCTCTACACAGTCCGGTTCGAAGCCCACGAACTCTGGGGCGACTCGGCCGATCCCGCCCTCACCGTCGCCATCGACGCGTGGGAGAGCTACCTGGACCCGGCCTGAACCGATTCACCTGCCGGTGGCTGGAGAAATGGTGCGACCGCGCTGCCGATCAGTACTGTCGCCGAGGTGGCGATCGGCGTTCGAGCGTCACGTCGGTGCAGGCAGGTCTTGACGGACGCCGCTGCTGGCCTCGCGGGTCTGGTGTTGATCAGGGACGTGTCACGCTTGTCTGAGGACGCCGCTCAGATTGCCATCCTGTAGTGACGGCGGCGGACGCGACTCACTCCAGCTGAGTTGTCATAATGTCGCTTATCGGATCCGGCTGGAAGCAGGCCATGGCTGGTGCGTCGCGAACTCGACGCTACCGACGTTTCTGCTCTGCCCACACGTCGGTCTGGCCGAGCTCACGACGGCAACCATCGCTACCAGAGTGCCGCGTGTTTGCAGACACTACGTGGCGCGGGTGATCGACGACGTCCGCGCCCATTGCTCACGCTCGCGACTGTCGAACCGCCGTGCTGGAGCCGCGAATCGAGGCGTCGAGCACGGTCACGAGGTGGGCCATCCTAAGTTGTTTGCCGAGTCGTTGTGCGCTGGCCGCGATCTGCATGAGGCAGCCCGGATTTGCGGTGACCAGCAGGGACGCACCCGTCGCCAGCACGTTACGGGCTTTGCGCTCCCCCAGTTCGGTGGCCGGCTCCGGATGCAACAGGTTGTAGATCCCCGCCGAACCGCAGCAGATGTCAGCTTCGGCGATCTCGGCGAGCGTCAGCCCGGGGATACCGCGCAGCAGCTCACGAGGCTGGGACCGTATCCCTTGAGCATGTCCGAGATGACAGGCGTCGTGGTAGGCGATGGTGACGTTCAAGGGGTGACGCGGCGCCACCGGACCCAGCTCTACCAGCAGCTCGGAGATGTCCCTGGTGCGCGCAACGAAAGCCTCCGCGCGGCCGGCGTAGCCCGAATCGTCGCGCAGTAGGTGTGCGTAGTCCTTCATCGCTGAACCGCAGCCTGCCGCGTTGACCACGACGTAATCCACTCCGGCGGCATCGAAACAGTCGATCAGCGACCGGGCGAAGGAGATCGCCTCGTCCTCGCGTCCGCTGTGTTGTGACAACGCACCACAGCAGCCCTGCCCGCGGGGGATCACGACGTCGCAGCCCTCCGCGGCGAGCACCCGGGCAGTGGCCGCATTGACCTCGGGAAAAAACGCGTCCTGCACGCAGCCGGTAAGCATTCCGACCACCGCGCGGCGCTGCCCCAAGGCCGGCGCCCGCTCCGGCAGTTCTCGTCGCCGGGTCAGTGTCGGGATCAGCGACTCCATCACCCGCAGCGTCGGTGGCAACCGGTCGAGCAGCCCAGTTCGCCGCAGCCACCGGCTCAGGCCACTGCGCTGGTACAACGCCAGCGGCCCGCGCAACGCCCGCAACCGCCTCGGGTAAGGGAACAGCCAGAAGATCGCATTACGGAGCAGCCGATCCCGGCGGGGCCGCTCGTAACGGCGTTCCACCTGGGCCCGAGTGTCGGCGATCAGCGTGCCGTACTGCACACCAGAGGGGCAGGCCGGTACGCAGGCCATGCACCCCAGGCAGGCGTCGAAATGGCCCACCATCGACTCGGACAGCGGCTCGCCTTCCAGGCCGGTCTTCATCAGCTGGATACGGCCGCGCGGTGAGTCCATCTCCTCGCCCCACAGCACGTAGGTCGGACATGACGGCAGGCAGAACCCGCAATGCACACAATCCTTGATCAGCTCAATCTGCGGTGGGCGATGATCGTCGAAAGCACCCGCGGTCAAGGTCAAATCCCTCCTACAAACCGGCCCGGTGCCAGCCGGTGCTCCGGATCGAATTCGTCTTTGAGTCGGCGCATCAGCGTCAACGCGGGCACTGGTCCCCACACGTCCAAGGTTGCCTTGCGTTGTGGCGCCGCGCGGCGCAATATCGCATTGCCGCCGTGGCGCCTCCCGATCTCGCGCAGCTGCGCCAGCTCAGCGCCTAATCGGTCGTCGTCGTGGAGGCCTGCGGTGAGTACACCGGCTCCGGCACTGCCGCGAACCGCTCCCGGTGCGGTGGCGAGTAGATCAGCCAGCCCAGTCGGCTCGCAGGTGACCGTCGCGTGCGGTGACGGCAGCGGC
This sequence comes from Pseudonocardiaceae bacterium, assembly GCA_046263115.1. Lineage (GTDB taxonomy): Bacteria > Actinomycetota > Actinomycetes > Mycobacteriales > Pseudonocardiaceae. The sequence continues at coordinate 4,117 of JBHELN010000274.1, forward strand.
TGCCCCCACCAGTCCGGTGCGTGCTCGGCCACGGTGGCCGGCATGCCGACCGCAGCGCCGAGCAGGTCGCCCACGGCGTCCGCGCGAATACCGATACCACCGGCGACGCCCTCGACGGCGACCCCAACGGTCACCGCATCGCCGGGTACGCGGTCCACCTCAATGGCCACTGGGTCATGCTGCGATGCCCGAATCGCGGCGATCGCCGCTGCGGCATGCGCGGGGTCTGCCGTCGTCGCGGTGATCCACCGGCAGGTCTCGGGCAACGGGTGCAACCGCCACACCGCCTCGGTGATCACACCCAACGTGCCCAGCGACCCGGTATAGAGCTTGCCCAGGTCATAGCCCGCAACGTTTTTGACCACGGTGCCTCCGGCGCGGGCGACAGTGCCGTCGGCGAGCACCACGGTGATCCCGATGAGCAGGTCGCGCACCGAGCCGTACCGGTAACGCAACGGGCCCGATGAGGCAGTGGCGATGGTTCCGCCGACCGTGCCCCCCAGAGTGTCACCGCCGTCCAGTGCGAGCCGCTGCCGGCGCAGCGCCAACGCATCTTGCAGAGCGACCATCCGCAGTCCGGCCTGTACGGTGACGACCAGATCACCGGCGGTGTGCGCGAGTACCGCGTCCATCCGGCTGAGGTCGACGATCAGGTCTAGATCGGTTGGTGGAAGCCCCCACGTCAGCCGGGTTCCGGTCCCCCGGGCAACGACCCGCAGCCCCAAGCCGGCCGCCGCGCGGAGGACCGCCGAGACCTCCTCGGTGCTGCCCGGCCACGCCACCCAGCGTGCGGGCACCCCGTCCACGGTATCCGATGCGGTGCCCTCCGCCACATCACCGCAGGCCAGCTGCAAGCCGACAAGTGTTGAGGCCGCCATCAGAACTGCTCTGCCAGGCCCGCGGCTTGTAGCGGGTGCACACCCTTGCGTTTGCCCGGCACCTCACCGCACAACCGGGGGGTGGGGAACACCTTGCCGGGGTTGCACACGCCGGCGGGATCGAATGCGCGACGCAGCCGCTGCATGGTGTTCAGGTCGTCGGTGCTGAACATGCGCGGCATGTAGCAAGCCTTGTCCGTACCGACGCCGTGCTCACCGGTGATCGAGCCGCCGTAGGAGATGCACAGGTCGAGGATCGCGCCGGACAGCTGCTCGGCGGCCTCCGCCTCGCCGGGTTTCGCCTCGTCGAACAGCACCAGCGGATGCAAGTTGCCGTCGCCGGCGTGGAACACGTTGGCCACCCGCACCCCAGTACCTGCCGACAGCTCGGCGATGCAGCGGAGCACGTCGGGTAGCACGGTTCTGGGGATCACCCCGTCCTGCACGATGTAGTCCGGGCTGATCCGGCCCACCGCGGCGAACGCAGACTTGCGGCCTTTCCAGAACAGCGCGCGCTCGGCGTCGTCCCGGGCCAGCCGGATTTCGAAGGCGCCGGCGTCGGTGCAGTGCCGTCGCACCGCGGCGAAGGTGTGCTCCACTTCGGCGGCCGGACCGTCCAACTCCACGATCAGCACTGCATCTGCGCCCTCGGGGTAACCGCATGCCACGGCGGCCTCGGCGGCCTCGATGGCCAGCGCGTCCATCATCTCGATCGCCGCCGGCGTGACCCCGTCGGCGATGATCGCCGACACCGCGGCGCCCGCCTCGTCCACCCCTGGGAACGCAGCAAGCAGGCAGCGCACCGATTCCGGCGTGCGCAGTAGCCGTACCACGATCTTGGTGGCGATTCCGAGCGTGCCCTCACTGCCGACAAACGCGCCCAGTAGGTCATAACCGGGTACATCGCGGGTAGTACCGCCCAGCCAGACCAGCTCCCCGTCCGGCGTAACCACCTCGGCACCCAGAATGTGGTGAGTGGTGAACCCGTACTTGAGGCAGTGCGCCCCACCGGAGTTCTCCGCCACATTGCCACCCACTGAGCAGACCTGCTGGCTGGACGGGTCGGGCGCGAAGTACCACCCGTACGGGTCGGCTGCCTTGGTGACGTCAAGGTTGATCACGCCGGGCTCGACGATCGCGCGCTCGTTGGCGACATCGATCTCCAGGATCCGACGCATCCGCGAGGTGACGATCAGTACACCCTCGGCATGCGGCAACGCGCCGCCGGACAGACCGGTACCCGAGCCGCGAGCCACGAAGGGCACGCGCTGCGCGGCACAGGCGCGGACCACCGCCGCGATCTGCTCAGCGGACTCCGGTAGCACCACCAGGCCAGGTACCACGCGATGCTGCGCGAGCCCATCGCACTCGTAGGTGCGCAGCCGCTGCCGGTCGGTGATCACCGCGCTGGCTCCGAGCAGGGCGCTGAGCTCCGCCGCCAGCACGTCGAGCCTGGCGCCCTCGTACGTCGTCATCCGCACTCCCCTGGACTCGCTCGTTTTCCTTGTCCTCCAGCCAGTTTCGCAGGTGGACAGGCGGGTCGCCTCTCATTCCAGACGCGGGTAGCTCCTAGCCTCCGTGACGGGCACACCTCGTTACGCTGGTTTACCATCAGACTTCCTGTAATGCGGTTCGTCCAGCCGGGTGCTGTTCAGACACTGTCTTCAGGAGGTCCGTCATCATCACCGCGATCGTGCTCATCCAGGCCGCCGCTGACCGCATCCCGGAAACTGCCCAGGCGATCGCCGAGATCGACCGCGTGGCCGAGGTCTACTCCTGCGCCGGCGATGTCGACCTCATAGCAATAGTCCGGGTAGCAACGCACGAGGATCTCGCTGAGCTGGTCCCGGGCCGCATTAATAAGATCGCGGGCGTGTTGGGCACTGATACGCACATTGCATTCCGCTCGTACTCCCGGCGCGACATCGAGGCCACCTTCTCGCTCGGCATCGAAGACGCTGACTGACCCGCTCGTCCGTCTGCGTCCTGTCGATCACAGCAGTCAGCCCGCTGCTCAGCGTGACGTCACCGTCGTCCCTGCACAATGTGCACTGTGATGCAGGTCCAACACCCCTTCCTGGACGGACCCTTTCCCCGCGCATTCGCGCATCGCGGCTGGCACGTCGGCGAGCTGGCCGGCATGGAAAATTCGCTAGCGGCCTTTCGTCGCGCCGTCTCGGAGGGATACCACTATCTGGAGACCGATGTCCGAGCCACCCGGGATGGTGTGGTCGTCGTCATGCACGATGCCACCCTGAACCGGACCACCGATCGCTCCGGTGCGATCGAACAGCTGGACTGGCAGGTGGTGCGCACCGCTCGAGTGAACGGTCGGGAGCCGGTCTGCCAGCTGGCTGATCTGCTTGAGGAGCTTCCAGGCGCGCTGATCAACATCGACGTCAAGGCGGACTCCGCGGCCAAGCCGGTACTGGAACTGCTACGTCACACCAACGCCTGGGACCGGGTGTGCCTGGCATCGTTCTCCGAACCGCGGCTGCGGTGGTTGCGACAAGCCGCCGGCTCACGTCTGCTGACGTCGATGGCTTCCGCATCGGTGGCTGCACTGCGGCTGAGGTCGCTGTGCCCGGTGCCGCCCATCACCGCGCCAATCCGTGGCGAGTTGGCGCAGCTGCCGGTGCGCTGGTGCGGGATCCCGGTGATGGACCGTGCCCTGGTGCGCTACGCGCATCGTCTGGGGTGGGAAGTGCACGTCTGGACGGTCAACCGCGCCGTCGAAATGCATCTTCTGCTGGATCTCGGTGTCGATGGGCTGATCACCGACCGACCTGACGTGCTGCGCGACGTCCTTCGCGACCGGGTGGTCTGGCCCGGGAGAGGCAGCGGGTGAGCGAGCCGACACCACCGGATGTTCCCGCCTCGCTGGATGAAATGAACCGCCGCCGCGATCAACGTGCCTGGTGCTGGTACGACTGGGCCAACTCAGTGTTCCCCACCTCGATTGTCACGGTGTTTGGCTCCCTGTATCTCACCAGCGTGGCCAAACACGACGCACTGGCCGCCGGTCAGACCTGCCTGACCCGCAATGCCTTGGTCAAATGTGACGTCTCGCTGTTCGGGCTGGTGTTTCCGGCAGGCTCGCTGTTCGACTACCTGCTTGCGGCGTCCACGCTGATCCAGGTTGCCGTGTTGCCGCTGACCGGCGCCATTGCCGACCGCACCCAACATAAACGGCGGATGCTCGGCCTCTTCGCATTCATCGGGGCAGCCGCTACCGCGCTGCTCGCGCTGGTGACCGGAACCAATTGGCGGCTCGGAGTGGTGCTGTTCATCATCGCGACCACCGGCTAC
>JBHELN010000275.1:0-2956 GCA_046263115.1 Pseudonocardiaceae bacterium
CCCCACGCCCAGACCGTGCCCCCTAACACCCGACCCGGCAACCGCCGCACAGGAGGGGGCCACGGCATGAACCAAGACGATTCCCCGCGGCAACATCGGCCCTACAGCGACGCCACCACCCGCGGGATCGCCGCGAGCGCACAGTGGCACGACGCTGAGCTGGCGATGAAGGTGGCTCGACACAGCTTCGACCGGTGGCTCACCGCCGGTGAGGAGGACATCCCGTCGCTGACCATCGTGCACGCCTATCACACTCACGTGGCCCTGCACGAGGCCGCGCGGATGATCACCATGCTCATCGAAACCTTTCGTGTTGAGGCGGCCGTGTTGATCACCACCCCGGCGCGGGGCACCGACATCCCCACCCAGCATCAGCGATCACCCGATAGCCGACAACGAATCCCGTGACAGATTGCAAGGTCCCGTTAGTCCGCTCCAGTCCCCGGCGGTTCCATTAACTTGGCGTCGGTCAGGAGACTGGTCATGTCGACACCCGCTTTCGCTCCGGACACCTCACCCCTCGCCGCCCGTCTACTCCCACCGCTACCGGTGACGCCAGGACGTGTGGGGGTGAGCGACGTCCAGCGGGTAGAGGACACCAACCGGGCCTTTCGTGCCCTGGATTATCAGTACGGCGGCGGCGCCTGCCAGGACGCCGCGGTGGGCTATCTGCCCTGGGGTGTGCGGATGCTCGCCGGTTCTGCCTCAGGCGTGGTCATGGATCGGCTCTGCGTGGCCGTCGCCGACCTGCACAATCTGGCTGCTTGGACCTCGTTCGATATTGGCCAGGTCCGTGGTGCCCAAATTTACTTCGGTCGCGCTCTGGAGCTGGCTGAGCAGGGCCACCACGATGCGTTGGTGGCCAATATCCGGTCCCGGATGGGCCGGGTCCATCTCCACCACGGCGCCCCTCAGCAGGCGTTAAGCGAGTTTCAACTCGGTCAAGTCGCGGCTCAGGCCTGCGGCTCGGCGCTGGCGGTGGCCATTGTCTGCGCGAATCAGGCGTGGGCCTACGCGAAGATGGGCCGTGCTGACCAGGCGCTGACGCTGCTGGGCCGAAGTAGCGACGAGTTCGCCCGAGCCGAGGTCGCCGAGGCACCGCCCTGGGCTGCGTTTTTCACCGAGACCGACATGTCCGCCATGGTCGGCACCGTGTACACCGAGCTCGCGGTGACCGTGGACCCGCGCTACACCCGGTCGGCGATCCCGGCGCTTTGCACCGCGCTCCACGGCTATGGCCCGGAGATGACCCGCAGGCGGTCGTTCAATCTGATCTCGCTGGCCACCAACCACTTCCTCGACGACGAGATCGACCACGCGGTCACCGTGGGAACCCAGGCCGTGGCGGTCTGCCAGAGCGTGAAAACAGCGCGGACCAAAGACCGGCTGCGGCCGCTGAAGCGGGAGGCGGACAAACGGCGGACCAACCCCGACGCCCGCGCACTGTCCAAGCGGATCGCCACGTTCATCGCCACCCGGCCCGGTTGTTGCTGGACCAGCGCTGCATCAGCGCCGCAGTCCTGCGCGCCGAGCTGCGGGTCGGAGATATGACTCGAAGTTGTGGATGCGCAGTCTGATGGAGGGCGCGGCGTACCTTCCCGAGTGATCAACCGATGGATGCCGGCGGGCGAACGCCGGTGGGAAGGACGCCGATGTTGAGGGTAGTGGTTGACAAGTCCAGCGGTGCGGAGCTGGCGGCGGGTCTGGACGAGCTGGCGCGTGAGGGGGCTCGTCGGATGCTGGCCGTGGCGTTGGAGGCTGAGGTCGAGGCGTACATCGCGGCGTTGGCTGGCGAGCGAGACGATGCGGGGCGGCGGTTGGTGGTGCGCAACGGGCACGCGAAGTCGCGGCAGGTGACCACGGTGGCTGGGGCGATTGAGGTGCACGCGCCGCGGGTTGATGATCGGCGGGTGGACCAGGCCACGGGCCAGCGATGCCGGTTTCGGTCGTCGATTTTGCCGCCGTGGTGTCGGCGTTCGCCGAAGGTGACCGAGGTGTTGCCGCTGTTGTATTTGCATGGGTTGTCCAGTAAGGACTTCGTCCCGGCGCTGGAGGAGTTCTTCGGTACCAGTGCCGGGTTGTCTGCCTCGGTGGTGACCCGGCTGACTAGTGCCTGGCAGCAGGAATATCGACAGTTCGCCGAGCGTGACTTGGCCGGGGTGGACTACGTCTACGTGTGGGTCGATGGCATCCACTTCAAGGTGCGGCTGGATCAAGATCGGGTGTGCACGCTGGTCATCATCGGAGCGCGCGCGGACGGCAAAAAGGAATTGGTCGCCTTGTCCGATGGGCACCGGGAATCCACCGAGTCCTGGGCCGATCTGCTGCGTGACTGCAAACGTCGTGGGATGCGCGCGCCGGTGCTGGCCGTGGGCGATGGCGCGCTGGGGTTTTGGGCGGCGCTGCGGGAGGTGTTCCCGCAGACGCGTGAGCAGCGCGACTGGGTGCATAAGGCGGCCAACGTGCTGGACGCGCTGCCCAAGTCGGCGCATCCTGCGGCGCGTAAGGCTCTGGCGGAGATCCGCGATGCTGAGGACCGCCAGCACGCCGAGAAGGCGATCACGGTGTTTGCCAACCTGTTCGCCACCAAGTACCCCAAGGCGGTGGCGAAAGTCGTCGATGACACCGAGCAGTTGCTGGCTTTCTACGATTTCCCCGCCGAGCACTGGGTGCACCTCAAGACGAGCAATCCCATCGAATCCACCTTCGCGACCGTACGGTTGCGGACCAAAGTGACCAAGGGGCCAGGCAGCCGCGCGGCCGGGCTGGCGATGGTGTTCAAGCTCGTGGAGACGGCCAGCGAACACTGGCGCTATCTCAATGGCGCACACCTGGTCGCGCTGGTCCGCGCCGGCGCCAAGTTCGAGAAAGGAGCACTGATCCAGCGGCCCGACGAGGCCGCCACCAAGGTCGCCGCGTGATCAATCAGCGCACGCCAATCCACAACTTTTGACGA
>JBHELN010000276.1:0-2835 GCA_046263115.1 Pseudonocardiaceae bacterium
ACGGCGGGACGCTGCTCACGGGGAACCTGCGCCGCCGGTGCGTCCGGCGCCGGCGCAACCGGGTAAACCGGGCGGCCATCGATGCGGCTGTTGCGGCCGTCGTAGTTGATCTCGTGGGCACGGATGCACGCAGCTCTGTGCCCGTCAGCGTGCCCGTGGGCTGACTCGCCGGCAACCGGTGCCAGGTCCGGCTCCCGGTCGCCGCACGCGGGCACCGAAACGGGGCAGCGCAACTGGAACGGGCAGCCCGGTGGCAGATCAACCAGTAACGGAGGGTTGCCCGAAATAGGCACCAGCGGCCGGCGTTCCGCGAGGTCGACTCGGGGAACGGCACCGAGCAGGCCGATGGTGTACGGCATCCGGGGCCGGGCGAACAGCTCGTCCACCGGCGCCTGCTCGACCGGCCGGCCCGCGTACATCACCAGCACCTCGTCGGCGACGCCGGCCACCACGCCGAGGTCATGGGTGATCAGGATCAGCGCCGCGCCGGTCTCGGTCTGGGACAGCCGCAGCACCTCGAGGATCTGCGCCTGCACCGTCACGTCCAGCGCCGTGGTCGGCTCGTCGGCGATAATGATCTGCGGATCGTTGGCCATCGCCATGGCGATCACCACCCGCTGCCGCATCCCGCCGGAGAACTCATGCGGGAACGAACGGGCCCGCTCGGCCGCGTGGGGGATCCCGACCAGATCGAGCAGCTCCACCGCCCGTTTCCAGGCGACGTCGCGGTCCAGGTTCTGGTGGATCTCCAGCGCTTCGACGATCTGCTGGCCCACACTGAAGATCGGCGTCAAGGAGGACAGCGGATCTTGGAAGATCATGCCCAGATCGCGACCACGGATCTTGGACATGTGCCGGTCGTCCAGCCCGAGCAGCTGGCGGCCGTTGAGCGCGATCGAGCCGGTCACCGAGGCGTACTCCGGGAGCAGCCCCATTATCGCCAGCGAGGTGACTGACTTGCCCGATCCGGATTCGCCGACGATGGCGAGCGTCCGGCCACGGATAAGGTCGAAGTCGACGCCGCGCACCGCGTCTACCCGGCCGGCCTCTGAGGGAAACGAGACCGCCAGGTTACGGACCGACAGCACCGGCCCGGTAGCTGGCCCAGTCATGGCCGGCCCGCCCGGCGAACAGTTCCAGCGGAGTAGGACATGGGGTCGAGGGCGTCGCGCAGGCCGTCGCCGATCAGCGCCATCGAAACGGTGAGCAGGCTGAGCATGAGGGCCGGGAAATAGAACAACCACGGCGCGCTGGTGATCGTGTTGGCGCCGTCGCCGAGCAGGGAACCCAGCGACACGTCGGGCTGCTTCACGCCGAACCCGATGAACGACAGCCCGGTCTCGGCCTGCACCGTGGCGACCACGCCGAGGGTGAACGAGACGATCAGCAGCGACCCGATGTTCGGGATCAGGTGGCGCAGCACCGTCTGCAGCGAGCCGACGCCCATGAACCGCGCCGCCTGGACGTACTCCCGCTCGCGCAGTGACGTGGACAGCGACCACACCACCCGCGCGCCGTACATCCAGCCGAACGCAACCAGCACAAGGATCAGCACCTTCCAGTCGCCGCCGGCCTTCTGCGAGTTGAGTGCCAGGATGAGGAAGGAAGGCACTACCAGCAGGAAGTGCACGAGCGCGAGGATTGCTTTCTCCGCGGTGCCGCCGAGGTAGGCGGCTGCCGCCCCGACGAACGCCGCGATGAGGGTGGTGAGCGCCGACACCACCACGCCAATGATCAGCGAACGCTGCAGGCCGTGGGTCGTCTGAGCGAAGGTGTCGTTGCCGGTGCCGTTGGTGCCGAACCAGTGCTGTGACGAGGGCGCCGAGGTCAGGTTGGTGAAGTCCACGTCGGTGTAGGTATAGGAGGTCAACATCGGGCCGGCGATGGCGAAGGCAACCAGCAGGGCCAGGATCACCATTCCGGCTACCGCGCCCCGGTTGCGCAGGAATCGGCGCGTGTAGAGGCGGCGGCGGGAAAGCCGCTGGCCGCGGCGGGCCACCCGCTCCTCGGTGAGCGACGGCGCGGTGTCGAGCGGGCCGACCGTGGGCTGCAGCGGGGGAAGGTTGGTGGTCATCAGCTCACCCGCACTCTCGGATCCAGTGCCACGACGGCGATATCGGCGAGGATCGCGCCGATCGCGGTCATCAGTGCCCCGAATGCTGCGACGGCGACCGCACCATGAATATCGTTCTTGCTGATGGTCTGGGTGAAGTACTGGCCCATGCCCTGCCACGCGAAGATCGTCTCGGTGATCACCGCCCCGGTGAACAGCGCCGGGATCGCGAACGCCACCGTGGTGGCCACCGGGATCAGCGACGTGCGAAGCCCGTGGCGGCGGATGGCGCGCTGCCGGGTCAGCCCCTTGGCCCGGGCCAGCCGCACGTAGTCGGAGTTGATGTTGTCAAGCAGTAACGCGCGTTGCAGTAGGTGGTAGCCGGCGTAGCTGATCACGGTGAGCGAGATGGTCGGCAGGATCAGGTGCCGTACCCGGTCAGCCAGCAGCGGCCAGAATCCGGTCACCGTGGGGGACTGGGCGCCCGCAACGAACAGCACCGTACTGCCCACGGACTGGTTGAACGCGATCGCCAGCAGGACCACTGCCAGCGAGGCCACGACCACGTGAATGTTGAGCGCAATAATCGACACGCCCTGGTAGAAGCGGTCGGCGAAGCGGTACTGGCGAGCGGCGGTGTACACGGCCAGGCCGATCCCGATGACCGTGGACAGCACCAGCGATCCCAGCACGAGCTGGGCGCTCACCCCGATCCGGAAGCTGATCTGGGAGTTCACGCTCTCCCCGACCGGCGAGTACCCCCAGTTCCAGTGCGCGACGAT
>JBHELN010000277.1:0-3190 GCA_046263115.1 Pseudonocardiaceae bacterium
AGGCACCGCCGGGCCCGCCGCAGGGCTGCACCGACCCGGACCCGGCGGTGGTCGCGACATGTCTGGAACCGATCTCTGCGCTGGTGGTCCTGCCCGGCTCCGGGCCGGTCGGCCTGGCCGCGGAGCGCAGCACCGGCCGGATCCTGCAGGTGCAACGGCAACGACCGAACCAGGAAGTCGCCGCGCTGGCGGTGGACCCCGCAGGTGACGGCGGCCTCACTGGGCTCGCGCTGTCCTCCAGCTATACCGAGGACGAACTGATCTACGCCTACATCACCACCCCCGTCGACAACCGGGTGGTCCGGATTGCCCCTGGCGACATCCCCAAGCCGGTCCTGGCGGGCATACCGCGAGGCGCTACCGGCAACGCGGGCGCACTCGCGGTCGACTCACACGGGATGCTTCTGGTCGCCACCGGCGACGCCGGAAACCCCGCGTCTGCCGCCGACCCGCAGTCGCTGGCCGGCAAGGTGTTGCGGATCGATACCTTCGGCCACCCTGCGCCGGGCAACCCCGCCGGCTCCATGGTGCTGGTCAGCGGATTGCACTCACCGGGTGGGTTGTGCATCGACCCAGTGACCAACGAGCTATGGGTCACCGATCGGGTGCCCGACCACGACTTGCTATACCGGGTACAGCCGGGACGGCAGTTGGGCCGAGCCTCTTGGACCTGGCCTGGAGACAGCGGCGCGGCGGGCTGCGTGGTCATGCTGGGCCGTATCCAGATTGCGTTCACCAGCGGAGCGCCGATGTTCGCGGTGGGGATCGGACCGGATGGCACCTTCATCGGCCCGCCTCTGCAGATCCCGCTGGAGCGCTACGGCCGGATCTCCGCGGCCGCGCTGAGCCCGGACGGCCGAGCGCTGTGGCTGGGCACGGTCAATAAGACCGGCGCCAAGCGGGTCTCCAGCGACGACCGAGTCTTCGTGCTCCCCGACCTAGTCGGCCCCGGAGCAGGTCACGACTGATCCCGCTCCCCGGTGCGTCCACGCTCTCCTCCCCCGCGTGTCGCGTCCTCGTGCCCGGTGCGTCGCGCCTCCCTGCCCCACGCCTCGCTGCCCGGTATGTCGCGTCCTCAAGCCCGGTACGTCGACGCGAGCCGCTGACTGGCACTCACGGGGCGCAGCGCGCCAGCACCAGCTCGCGCACCCGTTGGGCGTTGGCTTGGCCACCGGTGGCTTTCATCACAGCGCCGACGATCGCGCCCGCCGCGGCTACCTTGCCGCCGCGGATCTTGGCCGCAATATCGGGCTGGGCGGCCAGAGCCTGCTCGACGACGGCGGTCAGCGCGGAGTCGTCGGACACCACGGCGAAACCACGGGCGGCGACCACCTCGTCGGGCTCCCCTTCACCGGCGAGGACGCCATCGACGACCTGGCGAGCCAGATTGTTGGTCAGCGCACCTTCGGCAACCAGCCCTATCACCTGGGCTACCTGTTTCGGCGTGATGGCAAGCTCGGCGAGCTCCAGGCCGCGGGAATTGGCCTGTTGGGCGAGATAAGCCACCCACCATGACCGCGCCTCGGCGGGCGGCGCGCCCGCATCGACGGTGGCCGCGACCAGCTCCAGCGCGCCAGCGTTGACCAGATCCCGCAACTCCAGATCGGACAGGCCCCACTCGGCCTGCACCCGAGCCCGGCGCTGCCTGGGCAGCTCGGGAAGGGTCGCGCGTAACTTCTCCACCCACTCGTCGCTGGGGGTGATCGGCAACAGGTCCGGCTCCGGGAAATACCGGTAGTCCTCCGAAGTCTCCTTGCGCCGCCCCGGCGAGGTGGTGCCGCTGGCCTCGTCGAAGTGCCGCGTCTCCTGCACGATCCGGCCACCGGAGGCCAGCACCGCGGCCTGCCGGCACATCTCGTAGCGCACCGCGCGCTCCACCGAGCGCAGCGAGTTGACGTTCTTGGTCTCGGTCCGGGTGCCGAATACCGACGAGCCGCGCGGCATCAGCGAGACGTTCGCGTCGCAGCGCAGCGATCCCTGATCCATCCGCACGTCGGACACCCCCAACGCGCGCAGTAGATCCCGTAGCGCGGTGACGTAGGCCCGGGCGACCTCAGGCGCACGGTCCCCAGTACCCACGATCGGCTTGGTGACGATCTCGATCAGCGGTACGCCGGCTCGGTTGTAGTCCAGCAGCGAGTGGCTTGCCCCATGAATCCGGCCGGTCGTGCCACCGATATGTAGCGACTTGCCGGTGTCCTCCTCCATGTGGGCGCGCTCGATGCCGACGGTGAACGTCGAGCCGTCACCCAACTGCACCTCCAGCGACCCGTGCACCGCGATCGGCTCGTCGTATTGGGAGATCTGAAAGTTCTTGGGCATGTCCGGGTAGAAGTAGTTCTTCCGGGCAAAGCGGCACCACGACGCGATCGAGCAGTTCAACGCCAGCCCGATCCGGATGACCGACTCCACCGCGGCGCGATTGAGCACCGGAAGCGATCCCGGCAACCCGAGGCAGGTGGGGCACACGTGCGTGTTGGGCGGCGCCCCGAACACGTTGGCGCAGCTGCAGAACATCTTCGTCGCGGTGGACAGCTCCACATGCACCTCGAGCCCGAGCACCGGGTCGAAACGCTCCAGCACCTCGCTGTAGTCCATCAGCGCCGCAGTGATCACGCTGCAACCTCCAGATCGGGCACCCGGCACCACAGCGGGCCCCCCTCGGCTGCGTCACGAACGACCTCGTAGGCCGCGGCCACCCGGTATGCCCGGTCGTCGGCCAGCGCGGGCGCCATCACTTGCAGGCCCACCGGCAGACCGTCGTCATCTGACAACCCGGCCGGCACGGACAGCGCGGCGTTGCCGGCCAGGTTCGACGGGATGGTGCACAGGTCCGACAGGTACATCGCCAACGGGTCGTCCACCCGCTCGCCGATGCGGAAGGCGGTAGTCGGGGTGGTCGGCGAGATCAGCACGTCCACCTGCTCAAACGCCGCGGCGAAGTCCTGGATGATCAAGGTGCGGACCTTCTGCGCCTGGCCGTAGTAGGCGTCGTAATACCCAGCGGACAGCGCGTAGGTGCCGAGCATGATGCGGCGCTTGACCTCGGGGCCGAAACCGGCCTCTCGGGTCAGCGACATCACCTTCTCGGCACTGCGGGTGCCGTCGTCCCCGCAGCGCAGCCCGTAGCGCATGCCATCGAAGCGGGCCAGGTTCGAGGAGCACTCGCTGGGCGCGATGAGGTAATAGG
>JBHELN010000278.1:0-6258 GCA_046263115.1 Pseudonocardiaceae bacterium
GCTGGCTCGTCCGGGATTGCAGTTCCTGTCCAACGAGCAGTACAACCAGTTGTTCACCATGCACGGCACGATCATGCTGCTGCTGTACGCCACGCCGATCCTGTTCGCCTTCGCCAACCTGGTATTACCGCTACAGATCGGCTCACCGGACGTGGCCTTTCCGCGCCTCAATGCGTTTTCGTACTGGGCGTTTGCGTTCGGGGGCCTCATCGTGTTGTCAGGGTTCCTGACACCGGGTGGCGCCGCGGACTTCGGCTGGTTCGCTTACACGCCACTGTCCGACGCGGTCCATTCACCGGGCGCGGGTGCCGACCTGTGGATCATGGGCTTGGTGCTCGCCGGTTTGGGCACAATTCTGGGCGGCGTCAACATGGTCACCACGGTGATCTGCCTACGGGCGCCCGGGATGACGATGTTCCGGATGCCGATCTTCACCTGGAACATCTTCGTCACATCGCTGCTCGTCCTGCTGGCGTTCCCGATCCTGACTGCGGCGCTACTGGGTCTGGAAGCCGATCGGCGGCTCGGGGCGCATGTGTTCGACCCCGCCAATGGTGGCGCGATCCTGTGGCAACACCTGTTCTGGTTCTTCGGCCATCCCGAGGTGTACATCGTCGCTTTGCCGTTCTTCGGCATCGTGTCGGAAATCTTCCCGGTATTCAGCCGCAAGCCGCTGTTCGGCTACAAGACCCTGATCTTTGCCACCCTGTCGATCGCCGCGCTGTCCGTGGTGGTGTGGGCCCACCACATGTACGCCACGGGCGCCGTGCTGCTGCCGTTCTTCGCGTTCACCACGTTTCTCATCGCGGTACCCACCGGGATCAAATTCTTCAACTGGATCGGCACCATGTGGCGTGGGCAGCTCACCTTTGAGACGCCGATGCTGTGGTCGATAGGTTTCCTCATCACCTTCCTGCTCGGCGGGCTGACCGGGGTACTGCTGGCCGCTCCGGCGATCGACTGGCATGTCAGCGACACCTATTTTGTGGTGGCGCATTTCCACTACGTGCTGTTCGGCACCATCGTGTTCGCCACCTTCGCCGGGATCTATTTCTGGTTCCCCAAGATCACCGGCCGGATGCTCGACGAGCCGCTGGGCAAGTTCCACTTCTGGTCCACCTTCATCGGCTTCCACCTGACGTTCTTGGTGCAGCACTGGGTCGGTAACGAGGGCATGCCACGTCGGTACGCCGACTACCTGCCCAGTGACGGTTTCACGACGTTGAACATGGTGTCCTCGATCGGCGCGTTCGTGCTCGGCGCGTCAACGCTGCCGTTCTTGTGGAACGTGTTCCGTAGCTACCGCTACGGCGAGCCGGTCACCGTCGACGACCCCTGGGGCTATTGCAACTCGCTGGAATGGGCCACGTCGTGCCCGCCACCCCGGCACAATTTCACCGAGCTGCCTCGTATCCGTTCTGAGCGACCCGCATTCGAACTGCACTACCCGCACATGACGGGTCGGATACGGCATGAGGCGCACATCGGTGGCCGTGGGCACCCGTCGGCGCCCAGCAAGCAAGCGGCCCATGCTGTGCAGGGAGGCGCGACCAATGTGGATGACCCGCGCGAAAAGTGACTGACAAGCCACGGACCACCATGTTGGTGACGGTCACCGGGCGGGATAAGCCCGGGGTCGTATCGGTGATTTTCTCCGCGCTCACCAGACATGGCGTGGACATCCTCGACGTCGAGCAGGTGGTGATCCGGGGCCGGATCATCCTGGGCGTGTTGGTGGCCACCGCGGCTGATCCCGAAGATCTGCAAGAGGCCGCCGAACAGGCGATGGCCAGTATCGGGATGCAGCTGGAAGTCGAGGTCGGCGCCGGCGCGATCGGCGCGATGGTGGCCGCTTCCACGCACGTCGTGTTGGTGCTGGGCCGGCCGGTGACAGCGCAGGCGTTCACCGACACGACCCGCGCGCTGGCCGCTCTGAACATCAACATCGACGCTATCCGGCGGATTGCGGACTACCCGGTCACCGGGCTCGAGCTGCTCGTGTCGGTGCCCAGCAATGGCAAACCCGAGGCGGCTGACGCCGCGCTGCGCTCGGCGCTGGTTGAGCTGGCCGCGCGCGGCGAGGTCGACCTCGCCGTCGAACGGGTGGGCATCGCCCGCCGAGCCAAGCGCCTGGTGGTCTTCGACGTCGACTCCACCCTGGTGCAGGGCGAGGTGATCGAGGCCCTCGCCGAGCACGCCGGCTGCGGGGCGGAGGTGCGCGCGGTCACCGAGGCCGCCATGCGTGGAGAACTGGACTTCACCCAGTCGTTGCGCCGCCGGGTCGCGCTGCTGGCGGGTCTCCCGGTCAGCGTGCTCGCCGAGGTGAGCAGCCGACTGGAGTTCACGCCCGGGGCGCGCACGACGGTGCGGACCCTCAAGCGCTTGGGGTTTCGCTGCGGAGCCGTCTCGGGTGGCTTCACTCAGATCGTGGAGCCACTGGCTGACGATCTGGGGCTGGACTTCTGTACCGCCAACGTGCTCGAGGTTTGCGACGGGAAACTCACCGGCCAGGTCATCGGCCCGGTGGTGGATCGGTCCGGGAAAGCGGACGCGCTGCGGCAGGCGGCGGAGCATTTCGGGGTGCCTTTGGCCCAGTGTGTCGCGGTCGGAGACGGTGCCAACGACATCGACATGCTCACCGCGGCCGGTCTAGGTGTCGCGTTCAATGGCAAGCCGGCGCTGCGAGAGGTCGCGGACACCGCGATCAATCAGCCGTTTCTGGATGTCGTGCTGTTCGTACTCGGTGTGACGCGAGACGAGGTGGAGGCCGCCGACGCAGCCGATGGGGTGCTGCGCAGGGTGCCTCTGTGAGTGGGAATGCCAGCTGTACCTCGCATTCCCACTCACAAGCGGCGGCCTTGCCGCCGCCTGACCGGGCGATGCCACTGATCCTGCGGATCGAGCGGAACGCAGCCCCACCACGCAGCGCGTTGCTGGAGGCCGCGGCGTCGGCGGCGGTGGCGCTGTGCTGCGATGAGCGTTCGCAGCCGGGTGGGCCATGGTGGGCGGAGGTGCAGCCCTGGGTGGCCGGCCGGATCCGGAAGGTCGTCCGCCGAGCCCGCGGCGCGCACTGGGCCTCGATAACCGAACTGCCCGGCATCACCGTCGAGCACCGTGGCGCCCAGGTGCGGGCATTGCTGCCGTGGTTAGTCACCGAGACGCCGCGACAAGTCACGCGGCTGCAGGTGGGTGGCACTGACCTGCCGCCCGATGATGCCGATCCACCACCGGACGGGCTGCCGGTGCTCTGGCTTACGCCGCAGCCGCTGATGACGGTGGGTAAGGCGGCGCTCAGGTCGGGCATGCCACTGTGCTGCTGGCCGCGCGGCTCACCGCCGACGGACGGGTCACCGAACTGGAAAGCTGGGCGGCCGGCGGCTACCGCTGCGCGGTGCGCACCGCCAGCCCGTCCCAGTGGACGCAGTTGGCGGTCGGCGAGCGGCCGGAGCAGGCTTGGCAGAAGCACGGACTGCTTCTGGTGCGCGATGCCGGTTTAACCGAAGTACCTCCCGGCACCATCACCGTCGCCGCCCACCTCCACCCCGATAGCCTCGACAGCCCCGGGTAGCTCCCTGACAGCCCTGCTCAGGGTGCGCTGACGAGGCGCGCCAGGGCGGATCGCGCTACGGCGGGGTCGGTGGTTGGCCAGAAGGGTGGCAGCGAGGCGCGCAGGAAACCTCCATAGCGGGCCGTGACCAGCCTCGGGTCCAGGATCGCCACCATGCCCCGGTCTCCGGTCGAGCGCAGCAGCCGCCCGGCGCCCTGGGCCAGCAGCAGCGCGGCGTGCGTCGCGGCCACTGTGAGGAATCCATTGCCGCCCCGAGCCGCCACCGCGCGTTGCCGCGCCGAGCTCAGTGGGTCGTCCGGGCGGGGAAACGGGATGCGGTCGATCACTACCAGCGACAGCGACCGGCCGGGCACGTCGACGCCCTGCCACAACGACAGGGTGCCGAACAGGCAGGTCGGCTCATCCTGGGCGAACTGCTGCACCAGCAAGCCGGTGGCGTCGTCGCCCTGGCACAGGATGGGTACATCCAGCCGAGAGCGCAGCGCCTCAGCGGCCTGTTTGGCGGCCCGCATCGAGGAGAATAGCCCGAGCGTGCGCCCGCCCGCCGCGGTGACCAGTGCGCACAGCTCGTCGAGATAGGCAGGCGCCAGCCCATCACGACCGGGCGGCGGCAAGTGTGCGGCGGTGTACAGGATCCCGGCTCGGCGGTGCTCGAACGGCGAGCCCGCGTCCAGACCGGCCCAGGCGGGCCCTGCGTCGTCATCGAACGGTGGCGGCCGCTGGGTGGCGGTCCCCGCTGCGGGCGGGTCGATCGGCCGTTGCCGGGGCAGGCCCCACTGGGCGGCGAGCGCGTTGAAGCTTCCGCCCAGGGCGAGCGTGGCCGAGGTGAGCACCACCGTGCGTTTGGCAAACAAGCGCTGTTGCAGCAGTTCGGCCACGCGCAGCGGCGCCGCCCTCAGTACTCGACCGCGGATGGGCTCGTCTGCCAGCCAGACCACGTCACGCCGGTCGGTCTCGGCGTCGGGGAAGGCGGCCAGCACCCGGGCGGCCGCCGAGTGCACCTGCTCCAGCGCGGCCAGCGCGAGCCGGCGACGGGCGGCGCCATCTGGGTCTTCACGCCGTTCGGACCCGAGTGCGGTGGTGCAGTGATGCGCTGCGTCGCGCACCGCGGTGAGTCCGGCGGCCACCGCGGTGCCCACGGTGTCCCACCGCTGGACCCCGGCGTCGCTCAGCAGCAGCGCCAGCCCGTCGCCGGCCGCGGCCAGCTCGTCGGCGAGGCGCTGGTCGATCAGCCGGGCGCAGCGGCGGGCCGCGGTATCGACCATCGATGCGGTGAGTTCCTCGGTGGCTGCGCTGGTGACCCGGTCGACCAGATCATGTGCCTCGTCAATGATCACGATGTCGTGGTCGGGGAGGACGGAGCGATCGCCCATCGCGTCGATCGCCAGCAGCGCATGGTTGGTGACGACCACCTCGGCCCGGCCGGCGCGGGCCCGGGCCTGCTCGGCAAAACAGTCCATACCGACGGGGCAGCGAGACAGCCCCAGGCACTCCCGGGCGCTGACCGACACCTGCCGCCAGGCCCGGTCGGGCACACCGGGCACCAGCTCGTCGCGATCCCCCGTGTCCGTCTGGGCGGACCACTCGTGCAGTCGGGCGATCTGGCGGCCCAGTATTGAGGTCGGCGACGCCGCGGCGGCGGCGTCGAACAGGTCGTCGCCCTCGTCGGCCGGTCCGGTGCGCAGCCGGTGCAGGCACAGGTAGTTGCGCCGGCCCTTGAGAATGGCGAAGCTCGGCGCGCTGCCGAGCAGCGGTTCCAGCGCGGCGGCCAGCCGTGGCAGGTCACGGTCCACGAGTTGCCGCTGTAGCGCGATGGTCGCGGTGCAGACCACCACGGTGGTGCCGGTGTCCACCGCGTGCCGGATGGCCGGAACCAGATAAGCCTGCGACTTGCCGGTACCGGTCCCGGCCTGCACCGCGAGATGCTCGCCGGTGCTGATCGCCCGGTGCACCGCCTTGGCCATGAGGATCTGCCCAGCTCGCTGCGTGCCTCCCACGGCCCGCACCGCCGCGTCGAGCAACGCCCCCACCTCAGGGACCTGTTCGACTGTGGGGTGGGCGGGCACGGCCCCGCACGCTACCGTGCCCGCCCCGATATGGAGCCATATCGGGGCGCGCTGGCGGGCTGATTCACCCCGCTATGTCTCCATGTTGGGGTGGGGAAATCAGCTGGAAATCACACGAAGACGGTGGGGATGGCGGGGTCGCCGGGGGAGAGGCGCAGGCCATCCCAGGGGAGTGTGGCCAGGGCGGCTGCGACGCGGTCGCGGGCATCATGCAGGGTCTCGGGGTGGCCGACGGGGCCGCCATCGCGCAGCAACGGCACCGGCAGCATGCGATCATGCGCCCCGAGCTCGGGTTGCCGGCCCCGAAGGCACACGACTTCCTCCACCGCGGTGCCAGTGTCCTTGTACCGGCGTAGCGCACTTTTGGCGCCGCCTCGGGACATCTTCGCGGCGCTGCGCTTGGCCACCGGCTGCCCGTCCACCTCGACCAACTTGTAGACCATCCCCGCGGTCGGTACGCCAGAGCCGGTCACCACCGAAGTACCCACCCCGTAGGAGTCCACCGGCTCGGCCCGTAGCGCCGCGATCGAGTGCTCGTCCAGGTCCCCCGACACGACGATCTGCACGTCCGGCGCGCCCAGCCGGTCGAGCTGCTCGCGAGCCTGCCGGGCCAGCTGCCCGAGG
>JBHELN010000279.1:0-8828 GCA_046263115.1 Pseudonocardiaceae bacterium
AGCTCAACCGGTGGTGCCCGTCAGGGCATTCCCGGGTTCATGCCACGTTTCTCGGCCCGGGAACGGATCCGGGCGGGACGGGCTGCGCAGCAGTGGGGTAAAGCAATACCCGGACGGTGCCGTTCTCGGCGGTGAAATCGATCTGAGTGACGTCCACTTCAATGTATCCATCATCACCGACAGTGGCGTTCACGCGGACGAACTGGCCGCCGACTCTGTGCACGCCACACAATGTGCCGGCGACGAGCTGAGCGACGGACTGCATGCTCAGTCCGGGACCACCCGCCGCATCGGGGGTGGGCGCCTCGGGCGACGCGGTGAAGGTGGTCATAGGTGATCCTCCTTGATTCGCCGGGCCACGTCACTAGTCACCGAGACACCGAGACACCGAGACACCGAGACACCGAGACACCGAGACACCGAGACACCGAGACACCGATAAGGTGCACAACTATTCCTCACAACGCGCGCGAAAAAAAGTCGGTGCAAGATTTTTAGCGCCGAGCGGTCATTTTCACCCGGGTTACGGCGCCCATTCGAGATACTGTTAATAAACGCGCCAACGCGCGTCCAGAAACTTTGCGGCGCTGCCGTAGCGCCAATACCATCACGATATTCGGTGATCACACTGTGCGTGCATGGCACTGATCAGGAGGCGGCCGAGGCCAGACCGAAGGTGGTGTCGATGTCGTGGGCCAGCCGGTCGACGTTGCCGGCGAAAGGCGGTTTCGTCGCCCCGACCCGCGCCGCTGCTTCCAACCCATGCAAGTTGTTGATTAGCTGGCTCCCCTGTTGCTCGGTGACCCACGGGGCCTGCTGCAATACCTTGGTCAGATCCTCATCGGCGCGCTGGAGCGCGAGACCGGCGCCTGCGTCACCGCCGGCCGCCAACGACGCCGCGTTTTCCTCGAAGTGCACGGACAGCACCCGCAACTGTGACGACGTCTGCCGGGCCTGCTCGCGCACCGCCGCTACCCGATCCGCCGGAGTCGGCGCAAGGAGCCGGCCAACGATCCCGCCCAGCAGTCCGCCGAGCAGGAACGCTACGACGGTCAAAAGCACCAACTGCCGGCGGCGCTGGGCTTGCGGGGTGTAAATGGCCATATCTACCCGCGCCCGACGATGACCGCGGCAGCGCCGCCACCGACGGTGGCCTCGATCGCGTCCGGATCGGCCAGCTCCCGGATCCGGCCCTGCTGGACCACCCAGGTGGTGGGCTGCACCGTGACCGGCCCGACATGCCGGACATGCCGGGAGACCACCGATTCCAGCGTCGCCCGCAGCGACTCGCCACCGGTGCCGTTCACCAGGATGGCCTCCCCCTGCACGTCGAGGGCTGAGTCGCCAAACCGGTCGAGCAGCAGCACACGGCCATTCGGACGGCTCAACCAGAATCGCCCGACCGGGTCGACCTGCTCAGAGCAGCCGGCGGCGCGGGCCACCTCGACGATCGCCTCGCGGCTCAACGGGGGCCGCCCGGGTACCACACCGGAGCCGAGCACGAGCGCACCGACAGCCACTGCGCGGATCGCGCCGCGCTCCCCGAGCTGGCTGACCTGGACCTGCAGCGACGTTGGCGACGCGCCGGCGGCCAGCGCTTCGGCTTCGACCTCCGCGATCAGAGCGTCGACCTCAGCCGACGACGTGGCCCGGGACACGGTGCGTTCCCGCTCGGCGCGAACCAACGACAGCGCGTCACCCATCGAGGAGATCACCTCGGCGTGCGGGGGTATCTGGCAATCCAGCCCGAGCGTGCCCGCCAGCGGCTTACCGAGCACGCTGGCACCACCACCGACGGCGATCAACGTCGGCTGGGTGAGATGGTGCTGGGCGGCCACCGCGGTGACGAGATCGGCCAGCGTCTCGGTGGAGGCCTGCATCATCCGGCGGGCGAGTTCGGCGCCGGCCAGCTTCAACGCCTGGCCGGCGATGTCCATCGCGGTGCTCGCCGAGCGCCGGTAACCGGCGGCGTAGTCCCCTTCCGGGACGAGCCCGAGCGCGTTGGCCGCACATGTGTTGGTCAGCGCGGCCACGGTCCCGTCGGCCAGTCGCAGCACCAGGTAGTCAGCGGGATCGCCGGGTCGCGGCGCGAGTGTCTCCGGGCGCGCGCCGGCCAGCCGCTCCGGGGTCAGGAAGCACGAGTAGGTCAGCCCCGCGATGTGCGCGCTGCGCGGTCCGACCCCGTAGATCCGGCGCCGGCGAACCCGCAGCATCGATCCCCCGGCCACCCCGGCAACCTGCACATCCAACGCACGGACCGCGGTGGCCTGGCCGGCGACCCGGACGTAGGACAGCGCGGGACGGCCCGCGGTGATCGCCGCGACGTTGGTGGACGTCCCACCGACCTCGACGATCACCCCGTCGCCGATGCGCAACGTGCGCAGCGCCCCGGCAACCGAGGCTGCCGGGCCGGAATACAGCGTGCGGGCCGGCGCGGAGCGGAAACCGGCCAGATCGGTGGCGCCACCGTCGCCGCGCATCACCATGACGGGGCAGCTCACGCCGGCGGCGGCAACCCCGGCCTCCACGACCTCCGCGGTACGCAGTGCGATCGGCAGGATCGAGGCGTTGAGTGCGGCGGTGACCGTGCGCAGCTCGAGGCCATACAGACCGGTCAACCCAGACGAAGTCGTCACCGGCAACCCCAGCTCGGCCGCGAGCTCGGCCACCGCGTCCTCGCAGGTGGAATCGTCGGGTGCGAATGCCTCGGCCACGCACACCGCCTTGGCCCCGGCATCGGCCAGCCGAGCCAACGCCTGCCGGGCTGCGCCAGCGTCGAATCCCGCGGACAGATCCAGGAACTCATGTGCAACGGCTCGGCTGATCGTTGTCCGTTTCCGGGCCTTGCGCAGGTACGGCGCCCGAGCCATGCCGAGCACACCAACCGGCACGGTGTCGCCTTCCAGCAGCGCATTCACCGCCTGCGTGGTGGAGTGGGTGACCAGTTCAATGCTGTCCGCCCCCACATCAGCGACCAGCTTCGCCACTACATCAACCACACCAGCCGACACTCCATCACGGTGGCCGTGGGTGGTGGGCACCACGGCTCGTCCGGCGAGCTCACCGGTCACCGAATCGACCGCAACCGCTTTGGTGAACGTGCCACCGACGTCGGCACCTACCCGGACACCCATCGGGCCTCCCGCCGGCGGGGCCGCACCATCAACAACCACGTCGCGCCCAGCACGTATACCGCCACCAGGACCGCCTGGCTGGTCAGGGTCTGCACGCTGGGCCAGTAACCCAACGCCTGGGACAGGAAGATCGGTGAGCGCGGCAGCCCGTCGATGGGCGTGAGCCCGACCAGGTCAGCTGTCTGAAGGCTGCGCACCGCGTTGCCGAGGAATGCCACTGAGGTCGCCATCAGCAGCAGCACCGCGCACACCAGGAAGGTCTTCACGGGCAGCCGCCGACCTAACCGGAAGATCAGGTAAGACACCACTGCCAAAGCTGCCAGCCCGACTAGCAGGCCCACCAAAATCCACCAGCCCAGTCCCTCACCGAACTCGACCAGCGCCTGGTAGAGCAGAGCGGTCTCCAGCCCCTCCCGGTACATCGCGGTGAAGCCGACCAGTACCAGCGCAGTGGTCGATCCGATCGACACGGCGTTGAACAACCTGCTGCGCAGGAACTCTATCCAGCGGCGATGCTCCAACCGGGCAATCAGCCAGAACGAGATGTACAGCAGCACGGCGACTGCGGCCGTAGCGACGACCGCCTCCAGCACCTCGCGTCCGACTGGCAACACCGCCAAGACGGACCGCAGCACCAGGTAGGTCAGCGCGGTAGCTGCCAACCCGATGAGCACACCCCAGGTGATCGGTCTGCGGTACTGGGTGGCCTTGGTGGCCTCTAGATATCCCAGCAAGGCAGTCAACAACAGTACCGCTTCCAGCCCCTCCCGAAAGATGATCAAGAAGGACTGTCCGGCCACCACGGCTGCGGCGTCGAATCCGGTGTCGGTTAGCCGCCGCTCGGTGTCATCGATCAACCGCCGCAGTTCGATGATGTTCGTGCGCACGACGTCAACCGGGGCATTGTCCTTGATCAGGCCGCGAATCTCGGCGAACTTCGTCTCCGCGTCAGCGGTCAGATCGGGCGCCACCACTCGCAGTGGCACTTCGACGTATTCGAAATGGTCCAGGTATCCGGTTTTGGCCTGCGTATAGGCCTCATCGATCTTTCCTTGCTTCACCAGCTCGAGGGTCTGGTCGATCGACGCGCGAACCACCGCCAGCTGGCGGATGGCCTCCTCGCGGGAGATCGCCTGTTGCGAGGCCGCGACGGGCCGGTCTGCGTGCTGCTGAGTTGAGATCTGCTGCGGCGATGGGGCCTGCGGTGCTGCGATGACATTGGACATACCTAGCCACGCGACGGCGGGCAGCAACACAGCCAACGCCAGCAGCGCTCCGATCAGTCGGCGTCTGATCATCCTGAGTACTTCGCCAGGTAAGCCTGCACCGCCGATGAGACGCCGGCGGAGCCTTTGGCCGCCGCCGCGGCATCCCCCTCGTCTGCCGCCTTCTCCAACACTGCGAAGTTGTCCTCCATCGCGAGGTAGGTGTTCTGGTCGTTGGCCTTGACGGTGTCCTCGATCGTCTTCCAGGTCGGCTCGATCTGGCCGTCAAGGCTGGCGGCCCTGGCTTTGTCCGCGCCCGCGGACTCGGCGACCTGCCGGGCGATCTGATCAATCTTCCGCAGCCCCGTGGCGACTTCAGCGGCGTTCGCCGGCTGGGCTTCCGGCGCTGCTGACGCCGTTTCGGGTGCGGGGCGCGCCACGGAAGTGTCGCCACCGCTGGAGCAACCGGCGAGTCCCACTGCGCCGACGCCCAGCGGTCCGACAACCATCAGGCCGACAACCATCAGCTTCAGACTCCAGCTCCGCCACCTACGGGTCAACATCGAACCCTCCGATTGCCAGATTCTGGCCAGCCCATCGAGTGATAGTTAGGCTATGTATGCCTAACGCAAACTGCAAGAAGGCGCTGATCGAACGGTAGGTTAGGCTGGACAACCACCCAAATAGCCCATTGAGCGTGGTCGTCTGCAATGGGCTGTGCTAGATCCATTCCAGTACGTAACCAGGACTCGTCCGACCGTGAAAATTTGCCCTCTCGCTAGGTCGAACTCCCGCCACCGCGCGGGCAATCCGGCAACACACCTTGGGGGCGACATTTCCCGAGTTGTAGTCGTCTGCCCAACCCTTCGCATCCGGGCACGCCGGCACGTTTAACGTCGGCCGCCGGTGTGCCTACCAGCACGTTGTACATACGTCTGTCTAACTCCGGGAGTAATCTGGTGGGACGGCAGCGGAGGTCTCGAATGGAGCTACGACGCGGGATCCGTTGGGTAGTCCGTCACGGGCTGGTCAGGCGGGCGGTGCAGCGCCAAATGCGAGCCGGCGACGTGGGATCGCGCCTGATGATCGACCCGGCGATCCGCGAGGATCCGTTCCCGTACTACGACCAGATCCACGCTCGGGATCCCGTGGTTCACTCCGAGCTCGCGCTGATGTCAGCGCATCACGACGTCTGCCTGGAGGTGTTGCGCAGCCCGGACTTCGGCCAGGTGCGTTTGGATCGTCTACCCGGAATCCTGCGGCTGGGCATGAAGATCGGCGGCCGGGCAGTCCTGGGGCCGGTCGAGCCACCATCCATGTTGGTAGCCAATCCACCCGAGCACACTCGCTATCGCAAACTGGTCACCCGGGCATTCGGCGCGCGGGCCGTCGCTGCACTGCGTCCCCGGGTCGAGCAGATCGCCGAGGAACTGCTCGACGAAATCGCCCGATCCGCGCTCAGCTGTCCAACGGTGGACCTGGTGCAGCACTACGCCAGCTTGCTGCCGGCCACGGTGATCGCTGAGATTCTCGGGGCCCCGGTGGCGATGCGTCGCCAGTTCCTCGACTGGGGCGCCGGCGCCGCGCTGTCGCTCGACGTCGGTTTGAGCTACCGCGACTTCCGGCGCAGCGAACGTGACATCGCCGCGCTGCACCGCTGGATGCTCGGCCACTTCGCCGAAATCCGCCGCGCTCCCCGAGATGACGTGCTGAGCGCTCTGGTAACGGCGCACGACCAGGGCGATCAGTTGACTACCGATGAGTTGAGCAGTATCGCGATGCTGCTCCTCGCCGCCGGCTTCGAGACCACGGTCAACTTGCTGGGCAACGGTGCCGTCTTGCTCATGCGCCATCCTGACCAGTTGGACCTACTTCGCGCCCAACCGCGGCGCTGGGTCGATGCGGTGGAAGAGATCCTGCGCTACGAATCACCGGTGCAACGCACCGGGCGCGTCGCGCACCGGGACACCAAGGTGGCGGGACGTCCGGTACCGGCCGGTTCGTTGATCATCCTGCTGCTGGGTGGCGCCAACCGCGATCCAGCCGTCTTCCCCGATCCCCATCGGTTCGATGTCCAACGCACCAACGCAGCCCAGAACCTGGCGTTCTCCAGCGGGATTCACTACTGCGTCGGAGCCACCCTCGCCCGATTGGAGGGCGAGGTCGGTCTTCAAACGCTGTTCCGCCGGTTCCCTGATCTCACTCTTGCCGATGCCCCCCGCCGGCGCCCCACCCGGGTACTGCGCGGCTACGACGCAATTCCGGTCCGGCTGAGCAACCGCACCTCAGCAGTCACCTTATCCCATGCCCGCTACTGAGAGTAGCGCTCCGCTACGCTGCACATATGGGCATGGCGGATACCGAGCGGAACCGGGCGGCCGTGCATGAAGCCGGGCACGCGGTTGTTGCCGCTGCACGTGGCCTCGGCGTCGCTGTCATCGAACTGTATGGCATCGACGGTGAGGGCGGGATGCGGCTGAGCGAGGAACCGTCCGTGCTCGACCGGATTTGGGTATTGTATGGCGGCCCATTCGCAGAAAAGGTGGTGTTTAAAAAACTGGCGTCGGCCGCCGTACCACCCGAATTCGACGAGCTGTTACTGGCGTATGGCCTGTGCCGGCAAATTGGAATCCATAACACGACCGGCATCATGGATCAAGTCGAGGCGTACCTCCGGGAACATCGAGGCCGGCTCGAGTGGGTGGCCGCCCGACTGCTGGAGACCAACTCGGTGCACGGCACTGAGCTTGATCAGCTGTTGAGTGGAGACGTGGCCCCACGATACTTGCAGGATGTGGTCACTCCCCGCCCAGGGTGATGACGACCTTGACTTCGTCTGGCTGCGGTTCGAAGGCTTCGCCGGCTCGCTCGAGCGGCACCCGCCGGGTGATCAGGCGGTTGAGCCAATCCAGATCGGCCCGAGCCAGCGCGGTGGCGGCGAGATCGTAGTGGTGCAAATTAGCGTTGACCGATCCAACGATCACGTTGTTGTCCAACACCAGTTCGCGGTTGAGCGCCCCGCCGTCGAGGGTGATGGCTTTGCCGGCCGAGGAAACCCCGGTTAGGCAGACGATGCCGTAGGACGCGGTGGCGCAGATGGCGTCGAAGACCACCGAGGACACCCCGGTGGCGTCGATGATGACGTCAGGCTGCGCAGTCCGGGTGGCGGAGGCGACGCCCTGGTGGTGGTAGGTGGCGCCGAGCGCGCGCACCAGGTCGGGCTTGGGACCGGAGGTCACGACGTCGAGTACATGCACTTCCAGGTCGCGCTGCACTGCGAGCAGCGCGGCGAGCAGGCCGATCGGCCCCGCGCCGGTCACCAGGACGCGCTGCGGCTCGAACCAGGACCGCCGACCGACCTGCTCGACCTGCTCCCACGCCTTGGCGACGACGCTGGTCGGTTCCATGAGTACGCCGACCTCGGCCAGGCGGGGATCGAGGCGCACCGCGTAGTTCGCCTCCACCCGCCAGCGCTCGCTGGCGTATCCGTCGAGTTCCTTGATGCCCCGTTCGGTGTAGCGACCGTTGCGGCACATGTCGAACTGGCCGTGTGCGCACGCGCCGCACGGCACCGGGTCTGGCCTACGCACCACGCCGGCCACCAGGTCCCCGGCGGCGAATCCGGAGCCGGCGGGTGCCGCGCGAACGCGTCCCAGCGATTCGTGCCCCAGGACCAGTCGATCGTGACCCGGCGGCGCCCAGCCGTACTGGCCCACAGCGATCTCCCGATCGGTGCCACACACGCCGACTGCAAGGCCGTCGACCAGCAGATCGTGCTCGCCGGGCACGGGTTCGGGGACGTCGACTACTTGCGGGGTTCCAGGTCGGCCCGGCTGGACAGTCAGTGCTCTCATGGCTGCAGTTATGACCTCAATCCCGACCGTGAGGGCACCGGATGATCCTCGGTAGTGACTGCGCTGAGGTGACGAGCGGTGTTGACCAGCCCCACGTGGCTGAATGCCTGCGGGGTGTTCCCGAGCTGGCGATGGCTCACGGTGTCGTACTCCTCGCTGAGCAGACCGAGGTCGTTGCGCAGGGCCAGCAACCGTTCGAATAGCGCCTCCGCTTGCCGGGCTCGCCCGATGCCGCACAGCGCGTCGGCGAGCCAGAACGAGCACGCTAGGAAAGCGCCCTCCGCACCGGGCAACCCGTCAACCCCGCCATCGGCCTCTGGCTGGTACCGCAGAACAAAACCATCCCTGCACAGCTCCCGCTGGACAGCATCGACGGTGCCGACGACCCGTTGGTCGTGCCACGGCAGGAACCCCACCTGCGGGATCAGCAACAGTGCCGCGTCCAGACCCTGCGAGCCGTAGAACTGGGTGAAGGTGTTCCGGTCCGGGTCGTACCCGCGGGCACACACGTCGGCGTGGATCCGCTCGCGCAGCTGCCGCCAGCGCTGCACTGGGCCCGGAAGACCGAAGCGTTCGACGGCATGGACGGCGCGGTCGACTCCGGCCCAGGCCATCACCTTGGAGTGGACGAAGGG
>JBHELN010000280.1:0-9058 GCA_046263115.1 Pseudonocardiaceae bacterium
CCTCATAGCCGACGTCGGGCACCTCCTCCAGGACAAGGTCCTCGACCTCGGCCTTGGGAACCCGCTCATAGGCATAAGCGGCCTTGGTGTCCACCACCAGGGAGTCGCCCGGCTTGAGCGGCACCGCGTCGGGATTGTCCGGTCCGGGAAGCAACGGATCGGCCAGCCACACCACCCGCTCTTCGTCGGCATGGCCCACCACCAGCGCGCGCTGGCCGCAGGACAGCACCTCACGTAATGCGCACACCTCGCCGATGGACTCGAAGGTTCCGGCCTCCACGACGGTCAGCGCCTCATTGAGCCGCACGCTCTGGCCCCGGCGCAGCTGCGGGATTTCCACTGCGGGCGATACCGCCACCCGCATCCGCCGCCCGGAGGTGAACACGTCCACCGAGCCGTCGTCGAAGCAGCTGAGGAAGACGCCGTAGCCGCTGGGGGGCTGGGCCAGGCGATCGACCTCTTCACGCAATGCGAGCAGCTGGCTGCGAGCCTCGCGCAAGGTATCGACCAGCTTGGCGTTGCGCTCGGTGAGCTGGGCCACCGAGGCGGACGCCTCGGCTAGGCGCTCCTCAAGCAACCGGACGTGCCGGGGAGACTCAGTCAAACGGCGGCGCAGCAGCGTCACCTCGTCCTCGAGGACCCTGATCTGGGCGGCAAGCGCAGGGTCGATGCGGTTTCGACCCTCAGCAGCTCGGTCGCCGGGATATTCGTGCGGCACGAGGCACCTCCTCCCGCATGGTTCTGCCAGACCACCAACGGTACGGGACGGCACGCGGAAACCGTGAGTCAACCGCAGATCAACTATCCGGGCAATTCGGACGCTGCGGCTACAGACGCCGGTTGGATCGGCTGGGTCGGCGCTGCGGGGTAGGCGGGACGACGCCGTGCGCCAACCGCCGAGCGGTGAGCAAGAACGCAGTGTGCCCCACCATCCGATGCTCGGGGCGGACCGCCAGCCCGACCGTATGCCAGGGCCGCTGCAGGGTCTCCCAGGCCTGTGGCTCGGTGTAACAGCCGGCTTCTCGCAACGCTTCGGCACTGCGGGACAGCTGGGTGGTGGTGGCCACGTAGACGGTGAGCACCCCACCGGGGACTAGCGCGGCGGACACGGCCGGCAGCGCCGCCCACGGATGGAGCATGTCGAGCACCGCTCGATCGACCGGCTCGTCAGCGAGGTGGGTAGCCAGATCGGCCACCCGCAACTGCCAGTTGGGCACCGCGTACCCGAAGAATCGTTCGACATTGGCCGCTGCGTGCTCGGCGTGGTCCGCACGCACCTCGTACGAGATCACGCTGCCCTGATCTGCGACCGCTTGGAGCAGCGAGCAGGTCAGCGCGCCGGATCCGGCGCCGGCTTCGAGCACCCGAGCACCAGGGAAAATGTCCCCGAACATCAAGATCTGGGCAGCGTCCTTGGGATAGATCACCTGTGCACCACGCGGCATGGACAGCACATAGTCGGCCAGCAGCGGACGCAACGCCAGGTACTGCGTGCCGGCGGCGGAGGTGACGACGCTGCCCTCGGGCAGTCCGATGAGATCGTCATGGGCGAGCGCACCGCGGTGGGTGTGGAACTGTGCTCCGCGTTCCAGGACAACCGTGTGCCGGCGTCCCTTGGGGTCGGTGATCTGT
Organism: Pseudonocardiaceae bacterium; assembly: GCA_046263115.1. Taxonomy (GTDB): domain Bacteria; phylum Actinomycetota; class Actinomycetes; order Mycobacteriales; family Pseudonocardiaceae. The sequence continues at coordinate 1,633 of JBHELN010000280.1, forward strand.
ACCCTATCGCCGGGTTGGAACGGTCCACTGGCTCGACTCACAGACGGTCATGGTGACAGACCGCGGGCGGTAGAGCGTTGTCGGTGGGCTGCCCTAGTCTCCCAGCCATGACGGACATCCTGGCCGGCCGGCAACCCGCCACCAGCACCGTTGCCCGCAGGCGTCCGGCGCTGTCACCGTCGCGGGCGGCCGACTTCAAGCAGTGTCCACTGCTGTACCGGTTCCGGGTGGTCGACCGGCTGCCCGAGACGCCGAGCAGGGCGCAGGTCCGAGGCACGGTGGTGCATGCGGTCCTGGAGCGGCTTTTCGCGCTGCCCGGAGACCGTCGCGACCCCGCGGCCGGCCGCGAGCTCGTTGATCCAGCTTGGGCCGACGTGTTGGCTGGCAATCCGGAGCTGGCCGAGCTGTTCGCCGGCCCTGGGGATCCGGAGCATGCGGAATGGCTCGAATCGGCGCGTAGGCTTGTCGAGGGCTATTTCGCGCTGGAAGACCCGCGATCGGTTCAGCCGGAGGCCTGCGAACTGCTGGTAGAGGCGGAGTTGACCACCAGCGATCTTGGGGACGGGGAATCCTTGCTGCTGCGGGGATACATCGACCGGCTCGACGTAGCCGCCACCGGGGAAATCCGGGTGGTGGACTACAAGACCGGCGCCGCGCCGCGGGAGGTCTTCGAGGCCAAGGCCTTGTTCCAGATGAAGTTCTACGCGCTTGCACTGCTGCGGATCCGCGGAGTGGTACCGCGCCAGTTGCGGCTGCTGTATCTGGCCGATCGGCAGGTCCTGAGCTACACCCCGGACGAGGCGGAACTGATCCGCTTCGAGCGCACTCTGACCGCGATCTGGTCGGCAATCCGCCGGGCCGCGCGCAGTGGTGACTTCCACCCCAACCCTGGCCGGATGTGCGACTGGTGCGACCACAAGTCATGCTGCCCGGCGTTCGGCGGCAGCCCGCCCCCCTACCCTGGTTGGCCGGATCCCTCCAGCGCGGGAGCGGAGAGTCTCCGGGACCGCGTCGAGTAAGACCGGCGGCGGTGAACACCACGGCCGCACGGCTCGTCGAACCGTGGGCTTGGAACCAGCGCGGCTCCCGATACGCGGACGGGTGGAGAGCACCGGTCTATCCAGCTGAATGCGAAGCCGTGGCTGGAGTGCACTCGGCATTGAGGTGATTGATTTACCCGCCTGGCACAGCCCGCTCAGAATCGGCAGGAGCGGATGTCGCTGGCCAGGATGGCTTTGGCGCCGCAGGCGGACAGCTCGTCCATGATTCGGTTGGCGTCCTTTCTGGGCACCATCGCTCGTACCGCGACCCAGTCAGGATCCGCCAATGGGGCCAACGTCGGCGACTCCAGCCCAGGCGTGATGGCAATCGCTGCGTCCAGCAGGGAGCGCGGGCAGTCGTAGTCAAGCATCATGTACTGCTGGGCGAACACCACGCCCTGCAAGCGCGCGGCGAGTTGCGCCCGTTCCGGGGAGGGCTCGGCGTCGGCTCGCTCCACGAGCACCGCCTCGGAGGTGCAGATCGGGTCGCCGAAAGCAGTTAGGCCGTGCTGGCGCAGCGTGCGCCCAGAGCCCACCACGTCGGCGATCGCATCCGCCACTCCCAGCTGTACCGAGATCTCCACCGCACCGTCCAGCTGGATCAGGGTGACGTGGACGCCATGCCGGGCCAAATCTGCGGCGACCAGCCGCGGGTACGCGGTGGCCACGCGCAGCCCGTCCAGGTCGCCGACCTTCCAATCACGACCCAGCGGGGCGGCGTAACGGAAGGAGGACCCCCCGAACCCCAGCGCGAGCCGTTCGGTGACCGGCGCCTCCGAGTCCAGCACCAGATCCCGGCCGGTGATTCCCAGGTCCAGCTCTCCGGAACCCACGTAGACAGAGATATCCCGAGGTCGGAGGAAGAAGAACTCAACCTCGTTGACCGCATCGATGACGGTCAGGTCCTTGGCATCATGCCGTTGCCGGTAGCCCGCCTCAGCGAGCATCTCCGAGGCGGGTGCCGCCAGGGTGCCCTTGCTCGGTAAGGCGACCCGCAGCATTTTCGAATCGCCGTTCATGGGCACCTCACAGATAGCGGTAGACGTCGGCGGTACGGATCCCCCGGCCGAGCATGAGCACCTGGACGCGGTACAGCAGCTGGGAAATCTCCTCTGCCAACCGCTCGTCGGACTCGTGTTCGGCGGCGATCCACACCTCGCCGGCCTCCTCGAGCACCTTCTTGCCCTGCGAGTGCACGCCCTCGTCCAGCGCCGCGACGGTGCCCGATCCCTCCGGCCGGCTCTGGGCCCGCTCGCTGAGTTCGGCGAACAGCTCGTCGAACGTCTTCATCCGCAATCCCGACCCCTCACGCATTGAAGTACTTGGCCTCCGGGTGATGCGCGACGATGGCGTCGGTGGACTGCTCCGGGTGCAGCTGGAACTCCTCGGACAGCGTCACGCCGATTCGCTCCGGTCGCAACAACGCGACTATCTTCGCCCGATCCTCCAGCTCCGGGCAGGCACCGTAGCCCAGCGAATACCGGGCGCCCCGATACCTGAGTTTGAAGAAGTCCTCCACGTCAGTGGGATCTTCCTCGGCTACCGCTGCTCCGGAGGAGAACCTTAGCTGCTGGCGGATCCGCTGATGCCAGTACTCCGCCAACGCCTCGGTCAGCTGCACACCGAGGCCATGCACCTCGAGGTAATCGCGGTAGGCATCCTTGGCGAAGAGCTCAGCGGCGTAGTCGGCGATCGGCTGGCCCATCGTGACTACCTGCAACGGCAGCACATCCACTTCGCCGTCGGGCACCGCCGCCGCCCGCGGCCGGTAGAAATCCGCCAGGCACAGCCGGCGATCACGGCGCTGGCGAGGGAACGTGAAACGGAATCGCTCAGCTGCATCCGGCCGGGTCTCAGCGAGCACGATCAGCGCGTCCGAGTCCGCGACCGCCGGAAAGTACCCGTAGACGACCGCGGCATGCGCGAGTACGCCTTCGGTGGTCAGCCGGTCCAACCAGTAGCGCAGCCGTGGCCGGCCCTCGGTCTCCACCAACTCCTCGAAAGACGGACCATCCTTGGCGCGGGATCCGCGCAGGCCCCACTGGCCCAGAAAAGTGGCGCGCTCGTCGAGCAGCGCCGCGAACTCGGCCACTGGTATTCCCTTGACCACCCTGGATTCCCAGAACGGTGGAGTCGGGATAGGCACGTCGGTGGCCACGTCGGAACGGGCCGGTACTGGTTCGCTTGTATCGGCCTCCCGCGCCCGGCGCGCCTGCGCGATGCGTAGTGACCGCTCCCGGCGCGCCTTGCGCTCCGCCGCTTTGGCCTCCTCCGTCGGATCGGCCGCCACCACGCCGCCCCGCTTACGGGTCATGATCGCATCCATCAGTCGCAGGCCCTCGAAGGCGTCCCGCGCGTAGCGAACATCGCCTGCATACAGTTCGGCGAGGTCGTTTTCCACATAGGCGCGGGTCAGCGCCGCCCCACCGAGCAGTACCGGGGTGCCGGACAGACCCCGGGAGTTCATCTCCTCCAGGTTTTCCTTCATGATCACGGTGGATTTGACGAGCAATCCCGACATCCCGATAGCGTCGGCGCGGTGCTCCGCAGCGGCCTGCAGGATGGTGCTGATGGGCTGCTTGATACCGAGGTTGATCACCTCGTAGCCATTGTTGGACAGGATGATGTCGACCAGGTTCTTGCCGATGTCATGGACGTCGCCCTTGACCGTGGCCAGCACCAGCCTGCCCCTACCCGTGTCGTCTTCAGATCGCTCCATGTGCGGTTCTAGGTGGGCGACTGATGCCTTCATCGCCTCTGCGGACTGCAGTACGAACGGCAGCTGCATCTGGCCCGAACCGAACAATTCACCCACTCTCCGCATTCCGGACAGCAAGGTGTCGTTGATGATCTGCAGGGCGGGTCGCTGCTCCAGGGCGGCGTCGAGATCCTCGAACAGCCCGTTGCGCTCCCCGTCGACAATGCGCCGCTCCAACCGCTCGAATAGTGGCAGCGCAGCAAGCTCAGCGACCCGAGACTCTTTCGAGGACGACGTCGTCACGCCTTCGAACAGCGCCATCAGCTGCTGCAGCGGGTCGTACCCATCGCGGCGCCGGTCGTACACCAGATCTAGCGCCACGGCGCGCTGCTCGTCCGGGATCCGGGCCATCGGAATAATCTTCGACGGGTGCACGATCGCGGTGTCCAACCCGGCCTGGACGCACTCATGCAGGAAAACTGAGTTGAGCACCTGGCGAGCAGCTGGGTTGAGCCCGAAGGAGACATTGGACACCCCGAGGATGGTGTGCACCTCCGGGTAGCGCCGCTTGACCTCGCGGATCGCCTCGATGGTCTCCAGGGCGTCACGGCGCGTTTCTTCCTGGCCGGTGGAGATGGGGAAGGTGAGGCAGTCGACGATGACGTCGCAGGTGCGTAGACCCCAGGTGGCGGTCAGGTCGTCGATAAGTCGAGAGGCCACCTGCACCTTCCATTCCGCGGTGCGTGCCTGTCCTTGCTCGTCGATGCACAGCGCCACCACGGCAGCGCCGTGCTCGCGGACCAGCTGCATGACGCGCTGGTAGCGCGAACCGGGTCCGTCGCCGTCCTCGTAGTTCACCGAGTTGATCACACACCGGCCGCCGAGACATTCCAGGCCGGCGCGTAGCACCGCGGGTTCGGTGGAGTCCAGCATGATCGGCAACGTCGACGCGGTCGCCAGTCGCCCGGCCAGCCCCGCCATGTCGGCGGCGCCGTCGCGGCCGACGTAGTCGACGCATAGATCGATCAGGTGCGCGCCGTCTCGAGTCTGGGCGCGTGCGATCTGCACGCAGTCATCGAAGCGCTCGGCGAGCATCGCCTCTCGGAACGCCTTCGAGCCGTTGGCGTTGGTCCGCTCGCCGATCATCAACACGCTGGCGTCCTGACGGAACGGAACCGCGGCGTACAGCGACGACACTCCCGGCTCAGGACGCGGCCGCCGGTGCCGAGGTGCCAGTTCGCTCACCGCCTGCGCCACCGCGGCGATGTGTTCCCGGGTCGTGCCGCAGCAGCCACCGACCAGCCGCACGCCGAACTCGGTGACGAAGCCGGCCAGTGCGGCGGCCAATTCCTCCGGGCTGAGCGGGTACACCGCTCCACTGGTGCCGAGCTCGGGTAGGCCGGCGTTAGGCATCACCGACAGCGGGATCCGGGAGTACTTCGCCAGCTGGCGCAGGTGCTCGCTCATCTCGGCCGGGCCGGTGGCGCAGTTCAGCCCGATCAGGTCGATGCCCAAGGGTTCCAGTGCGATCAGCGCAGCACCGATCTCGGTACCCAGCAGCATCGTGCCGGTGGTCTCCACGGTGACCTGGGTAATGATCGGGACGTGCCGGCCCTCTGCGACCATCGCACGGCGCGCGGCGATCACGGCGGCCTTGCACTGCAGCAAGTCCTGGCTGGTCTCCACCAGCACCGCGTCGGCTCCACCGGCGAGCAGCCCACGGACCTGCTGGACGTAGGCGTCCCGCAACTCGGCGAAACCGATGTGCCCCAGGGTGGGCAGCTTGGTGCCTGGCCCTACCGATCCGAGGACGAACCGGGGATGCTGTGGCTCGGTGAACTCGTCGGCTACCTCGCGCGCCAGCGTCGCACCCACCTCGGCTAGTTCGCGGATCCGGTCGGCGATGCCGTACTCGGCGAGATTGGCTAGATTGGCGCCGAAGGTGTTGGACTCCACAGCGTCTGCACCCGCCTCCAGGTAGCCACGGTGCACAGCGCGGATCACGTCCGGGCGGGTGACGTTAAGAATTTCGTTGCAGCCCTCCAGTCCGGCGAAGTCATCCAAGCTCAGAGCTACCGACTGCAGCATCGTGCCCATCGCCCCATCGGCGACCACGACACGATGCGCCAGGACGTCGAGTAGTGATGACTGGACCATGAGATCCAGCCTAGAGCAGCGATTTCGGGTCCCGGCTGGAATTGCCGGGGATCGGGACACGGCCAGCGGGGCGCGGGAGCCGTAGGCTAGCGCGGTGACCTATCCCGACCGCTCCGGCAGCGACTCGGCCGCCCGCCGATCACCGCTGCCCCAGCTCACCTCGCCGGTGCTGGTTGCCGCGTTCGAGGGCTGGAATGACGCCGGGGACGCTGCGAGTACTGCGATCGAGCATCTGCAGCTGAGCTGGGACGCCACCCCACTGGCCGAGCTGGACCCCGAGGACTATTACGACTTCCAGGTCACCAGGCCCACCACGAAGCTGGTGGACGGGATTACGCGGCGTATCGACTGGCCCACCACCCGCCTGTCAGTGTGCCGCCCCCCCGGAGCCGACTTCGACGTGGTGCTGGTGCACGGCATCGAGCCCAACATGCGATGGCGGTCGTTCTGCAACGAGCTGCTGCGCTACGTCATGGATCTCGGGATCACCAGTGTGGTGACCCTGGGAGCACTACTCGCCGACACCCCGCACACCCGCCCGGTGCCCGTCACCGGCACCTCATACGACGCGGCGTCAGCTGCCCAATTCCAGTTGGAACGCTCCAAGTACGAGGGTCCTACCGGGATCGTGGGAGTGTTCCAGGACGCGTGCGTGCAGGCCGGGGTACCGGCCATCTCGTTCTGGGCCGCGGTGCCGCACTATGTCTCCGCCCCGCCGTCGCCCAAGGCCACCTTGGCGTTGCTGCACCGAGTAGAGGAAGTGCTCGACCTCGAGGTACCGCTCGGCGCGCTCCCCGAAGAATCCGAGGAGTGGGAGGCGACCGTCAGCGAGATGGCCGACGAGGACGATGAGGTCGCCAGCTACGTGCGTGCGTTGGAGGAACGCGGCGACACCGACCTCACCTTGCATGAGGCCAGCGGGGACGCGATAGCCGCGGACTTCGAGCGTTACCTGCGCCGTCGCCGTCCGGGGGGTACTTCGGGACCTCGCGGGCCCCGCGACAACCGTTAGTGTTGGGTACCCGTGACCAGCAGCGGTACCAGCTGCTCATCCGCGGTCAGTGAGCCGTGGTGGCCGATCAGTCGGCTCAGCTTGGGCGTGACCTGCGACCGGACAATGGCGAGGTCAGTGCGGGCGGCGACGATGATGTCACCGATCCGGTCGCGGATGCGGTCCTCAACGACAGGTCCGAACCATCCTGTCGCGATGGCCTCGTCGCGGGTGCAGATCCACGCGCGATCCCCGATCAGCTCGCGCCAGGCCGCAAGGACATCGTCGGTGGCGCCCGGCTCGGTGTAGATGTACCGAGCGCGCGGCTCTCCCCCCAGCAGGCGCACCCCGGCCTGCAGCGCCGGTTCGGTGTCGAAGTCGAGCCTGCTGGTCTCGGGTACGGTCACCATGCCGTGATCCGCGATGATCACAAGCTGGGTACCCGGCGGGAGGCCGTCAGCGATCGTCGCCGCCAGCCGGTCGACGTGGCCGAGCTGCAGCCGCCAGGGAAGCGAACCGACGCCGTAGACATGTCCCAGC
>JBHELN010000281.1:0-13575 GCA_046263115.1 Pseudonocardiaceae bacterium
GTACCAGGGCATCGTCCAGCCCATCCGCGCCTTAACACGCTCAATGTCCGGCTGCGGCGCGCGCGAGACGAAGACGAGCGTGGTGTCGCGGGCGTTCAGATGGGCAAGGTGGGCGACCTGATCGGCCACCAGGGAACAGCCGCGGCAAGCATGGTCAGGCCAGCCGAACACGCCGGGCTCGAAGAAAGCGCGGTAGACGATCAGCTGGCGACGACCATCAAACAAGTCAAGCAGACTCGCCTTACCCTCAGGTCCGGCGAACTCATACTGCTTCTCCACCGCCAGCCACGGCATCCGCCGGCGCTCCGCGGCCAGCGCATCACGGGCACGGGTCAACCCCTTCTCCTTCACAAGCAGCTGCTGGCGCGCAGCCTCCCACTCTCGCAGCGAAACGATCCTGGGTGTCTTCATTGTGATGTCCACCTTCCAATTCAGGTCCAAGCTCATGCACTAGGTCAGGGGTGTACGGGTTGGCGGTATTCGGGGTGAGATTTTGTGAGTGCCGGTGGGCTGATGGCCGGGCTCACCGATTGAGGTGGTCCTTCAACGCGTCGAGCGGGCCGTCCCAGTCGCGGGCCAGCGCAGCGAGGAACTGTTGCGCCACCTGCATCGGGGCGGAGTGGAGCCGGTACCGCACCCGGCGCCGCTCTCCCGGTTCGGCCGTCACCAGGCCGGCCTCGGCCAGCAAGGCCAGATGTTTGGCGATCGCCTGCCGCGTGATCGGGAGACGACCGGCCAGGTCCGTGGCCGTGGCGGGACCGCCCGACGCCAGCGTGGCCAGGATGGCGCGCCGGCTCGGGTCGGCCAGTGCGACGAAGACCTGTTCGGCGATCGCCTCGATGTCAGGCGGCATCGAGGTAGTCGACCAGGTCACCCAGCTCGCTCGCCCAACCTTGAGTGTGGCCGTCGTACTCCTTGCGGTAAGCGTCTTCCGGCAACTGAGCGAAGCCCGTTTCGACCACCGTCAGCCGCGTGCCCGCACCGACCGACTCGAGCGTGAACTCGACATAGGTGCGGCGCGGATCGTCCTCGGGCAGGCCGTAGATCTGCCAAGTGAAGCCGAACACCGTCGGCTCCTCGACCCGTTCGACCCGCATGTCGACGGTGTGGCCGCCGGTCCACGTCATCTGGGCCGATCCGCCCGGGCGCAGGTCGATCGACGCCTGGTCGCCGAACCAGCTGCCCAGCCCCGCAGCCGTGGTCAGGGCAGTCCACACCTTGGCCGGCGGGTGGGCGACCTCGAGGACCCGCTCGATGCGATCGGGGAATCCCATGACAACCCTCCAACGAGTAGCAACTGATTGGTTGCCATAGTATGGCAACCAATCAGTTGCGTCAACGGCGGGTGCACCGATCAATCGCGGCTTGCCTGGTTCCAGGTGATGGGTGCCGTGTTGTTCGATCGGGAAGTGTCCGCTGGCTCGCACGGCGCCGCCAGTAGTGGACGTTGAGTGACTCGATAGCCTTGATCGAACAGATGATCTTTGGGGATCTCGACGTCATGGTCGAGGAATCCCATAGACTTTCACTGTCCTGAATGCTCAATGCTGTGTATGGGTGGTAGATCGCTGGCAGGGGGTTGCTGTGCGGGCAAAGCGAGTGCTGCTGAGTGTTGCGGTGGTGTGGTGGTGTTGGGCTCTCCGGGACTGGATCTGGATCACAGCCCAGCAGTGGTGGCGCAGGAAGCACTAAGTACGAGGTGCTCTGTGTGCCGTGGTGGTTTGGGCGTCTCGCCTCGTCAAATGTTTGGTCGCCGTTAGACCCCACGGACTTCTTAGACAGGTCCTAAGACGACTCGCGCTGCCCGTCCTGCCAGCGCTGGGCAAGCAGGCACAACTGCTGGGCGAGTCGGTCGGCGGTGGCCTCCGGATCGCTGCTGCGCCCGACCGCCAGGCCGAGCAGGTAAGCGGTCAGCGGCGCGGCCGGTCGAGCGACGTTGTGCGCGACATCGCGTGACAGGTCCAGCACCCGTGACTGCATCGCCGCCGGCGAGACGGCATCGACGATATCTAGTTCCCGGCACACCAGGCCGACCCACTCCGCAAGGGTGTTCACACCGGTAATCCTGCCAGGCTATAGGGGTGCAGACGATCTACCCACAGCGCGCCCGGATGACCATCGGGCAGCGACGCGCCTGGGAGCGCAGCTGGCACCGATGGGGCGCCGATGTCATCGACCTGCCTGATGGCCCGCTGGACACCACCCGATGGTTCGGCCGCGCCGCACCGACCGTCCTGGAAATCGGCTCCGGGATGGGCGAGTCAACCGCGTTCATGGCGCTGGCGGCACCCGAGGTCGACCATCTCGCCGTCGAGGTCTACCAGCCCGGCCTGGCCCAGCTTCTGCTGCGCATCGAGCAGGCGCAGATCACCAACCTGCGGCTACTGCGCGGTGATGCGTACGCGCTGCTGCACGACCACCTCGCGGTGGGCAGCCTGGACGCCATCCGGATCTATTTTCCCGATCCGTGGCCCAAGCGACGCCACCACAAGCGCCGCCTGGTCAATCCCGAGTTCGTCACCCTGGTGGCGTCCCGGCTGGCGCCGGGCGGCCTGCTGCACCTGGCCACCGACTGGGAGCCCTACGCGCAGGAGATGCTCGCGGCGTGCACCGCCGAGCCGGCCCTACGCAACACCGCCGCAGAGTTCGCCACCCGCCCACTCTGGCGGCCGGTCACCAAATTCGAGCAACGCGCCCGGGACGACGGCCGGGTAGTGCGCGACCTGCTCTTCACCCGATGCTGATATCCGGCGTGTCGTGCGCTGTTGCTGAGTGTGCCTGCCGCGGGTGCAGGCGCATGCGGCAGGATCGGTGCCTATGAACTCGGCGTCCGTTTCGCCCATCCCGATCACGCTGCTCGTCTGGGATGCGCCCAATATCGACATGAGTCTGGGCTCCATCCTGGGTGGCCGGCCCAGCTCCGCGTCCCGGCCGCGGTTCGACGCCCTGGGTCGCTGGTTGATCGCGCGGGCCGGGTCCGACACCGAACCCGAGGCGACGGTGTTCACCAACGTCGCGCCCGGTAGCACGGATTTTGTCAGGCCCTGGGTGGAGGCGCTGCGCAATACCGGGTTCGCTGTCTTCGCCAAGCCGAAGATCGACGAGTCGGACATCGACGACGACATGCTGACGCACATCCGGTCCCGCCACGAACAGGGCGTGCTGCGCCAGCTGCTGGTGGCCTCCGGGGACAGCCGCGCCTTCCGGGAACCGCTGGAGGAATTGGTCGCCGACGGCGTCCAGGTCACCGTGCTCGGGTTCCGGGAGTACGCCTCGTTCGCGGTCAACTCGGCTGTGCTGGGTTTTGAGGATCTCGAGGACATCCCGGAGCTGTTCCTGCAGCCACTGCCCCGGATCACCTTGGAGACCCTGCCACCCGAAGGTGCCTGGCTGCCCGCGTTGCGGCCGCTGTCGGCGTTGCTGCGGCACTCCTTCGCCGAACCCATCCCATGATGCGGCTCACCGCCCCGGTGGTGCTGCCTTGCGACGAGCAATGCACGGTGCTGCGCCACGCGGTGGTGGACGTCGACGACGCCGGCCGTCTGGCTTATGTCGGCCCGTCAGCCGGCGCGCCGGCAGCGTCCGCACCGGTGCTGGCATTGACCGGGATCCTGATGCCTGGACTGGTGAACGTGCATGCGCACACTGCCATGACCGGCCTGCGCGGCATGGGCGGGGACCTGCCGCTGATGCGCTGGCTGACCGAGGTGATCTGGCCGGCGGAGTCCCGGGTGGACGCCGACGACGTGCGCGCCGGCATGCTGGTCGGCGCTCTGGAAATGCTCGGCGCCGGGATCACCACCAGCGTGGAGATGTACTTCTACAGCGAAGCGGTGGTGGACGCGGTGCTCGCCGTGGGGACCCGGGCGGTGGTGACGCCGGGCATCATCGCGGCCCCGGGCTGGGATCGGCTGGGCTCTTGGCAGCAGATGCTGGCGGGCATCAGCCGCTGGATCGACGCCGACGGCGTCCGCTTCGGACCCGGCCAGCGCATCGAACTGGGCTACGGTCCGCATGCCGCCTACACACTGCCCACCGAGGCACTGGCCGAGGCCGGTGCCGCCGCCCAGCAGCGCGGTGCGCTGCTGCACATCCATGTCGCCGAGTCCGCCGGGGAGGACACCGCGATCCGGGAGGCGCACGGGTCGGTGCCGTTGCTGCTGGAGAACCTCGGGGTGCTGCGCGCCGGGGCGCGAGTGCTGGCCGCGCACGCGGTGCAACTGTCCGATACCGACATCGCGGTGCTGTCCCGGCACCGCGTCGGCGTCGCGCACTGCCCGGGCTCCAACAGCAAGCTCGCCTCCGGGATCGCGCGGCTGCTCGACCTGCGCGCCGCCGGGATCGCCGTCGGCCTGGGCACCGACGGTCCGGCCTCGCATGACGACCTCGATTTGTGGAACGACGCCCGGCTGGCAGCCCTGCTGGCCCGGCTGACCTCCGGGGACGCTGCCGCGGTGACCGCCGCGCAGGCGCTGTTGCTGGCCACCCGGGGCGGCGCGGCCGCGCTGGGACGCGACGATCTCGGCACGCTGCGTCCCGGCGGGTGGGCCGATCTGGTGCACATTTCCGCTGACAACCTGGCGTTCGCGGCTGGCCTGGACGTTCCGGACGGCCAGTTACTGGCCAACCTGGTGTGGGCCGCCGGGGCTCGGGCCGTGCGGGACGTGTGGGTTGGGGGGGAGCGGGTCATTCACGGCGGTAAATCGACCCGGGTCGATGCCGCGGAGGCGCATGCGGCGTTGCGGGCCAGAGTGACCAGGCTCACGACCGCGTGATGTGCGTGGCGCACACACCTGGTGGACTGAACGGAGTACTATACCCTGACTTTTGCAGGGTGTGGGCAGCCGCTACTGATCACACCTTGGTTGGAAACACCCGTCGGGGAGACTGGAGACGCGGTGGGTCGTCACGCGGCCACCCAGGATCCGGTGCATGTGCTGTATGTCGGCAGTTCAGCTGACCTGGGAGCACTGCGCCGGTTGATGGAGGCGCACGGAGCGGTGACTCGCAGCCGGCTTACGCCTGCGGTCACCGTCGTGGTCGCCGACTCCTCGGTGCCCGTGAATCACCCCACTGTGCGCGCTGCGGGCACGCTTGGGATTCCGGTGATGGAACCCGCCGAGGCGATTGTCCAGTACGCCAGCTGGCGTACCAGTAGGGAACCGAGCCAACCGGCAGCGAGCGCCCGGCGAACCTGGTTCCGCCGGCCCTGAGCGCTAGCCGCGCAATGAAACTAGCCACGGAGTCGCATCGACATGACCAGGTACCGATAGGAACCGTCCCTGGCGTCATCCGGGGTGCCGGCATCGAGGCCGGTCACCGGAGTGATGACGGTGGGTTTGCTCGACTCGGTGAACGACAGGCGGGCGCGCGGTGTGGTGACCGCGCTGAGCCCGTCGAGCAGGTACCCGGCGTTGAACCCGATCGTCAGCGGTTCCCCGGTGACACCCACCTCCAGATCCTCCTCGGCGCTGGATTCATCCTCCGCTTCCGCGGACAGCTGCACCATGCCGTCGGCGAAAACCAGCCGGACCGGCGCGAACCGTTGCGCCACCAGCGACACTCGCTTAAGAGCCGCGATGAACTCAGCCACGTCCACCTCAACGGTGGTGGTGACCTCGGTGGGCCACAGCGAGGCGAACTTGACGAACTCGCCGTCCAGCAGCCGGGTCAGCGTCTGGCGGCCTCCCGCCGAGAAACCGAGGAAACCGGCGTCATCTGCGGTACCCATGGACAGCACCACTTCGCCGGCTGAGCCGAGTGACTTGGCGACCTCGGCCAGCGTCTTGGCGGGAACGATGAGCGGGGTGGCGGGCACCGTGCCGGTCGGCGTCCACGGGATGTGGCGCTCGGCCAGGCGGTACCGGTCGGTAGCGGCCAAGCTGAGCGTGTCCGGGCCGACCTCCATGCGGACCCCGGTGAGCATGGGCAGTGTCTCGTCGCGGCTGGCCGCCGCGGTGACCTGCCCGACGGCGGTGGCGAAGACGTCACCACGTGCCCGGCCCGACGCCGCCGGCAACTCCGGCACCGCCGGGTAGTCCTCGATGTGCAGCAGCGGCAGGTTGAACCGGGCCGACCCGCAGCGCACAGCGAGCCGGTTGCCCTCCACCGTGACCCGCACGTCCTTGGGCGGCAGTGCGCGGGCGATCTCGGCGAGCAGCCGGCCGGATACCAGGACCCGTCCCGGGGCCTTCTCGGTGACGGGTACTTCGATCCGGTTGAGTACCTCAAAGTCGAAGCCCGAGACGATCATCGCGCCGTCGATCACCTCGAGCACCACGCCCGCGGTCACCGGGACGACCGGACGGGTCGGCAGGCCCTTCGCCGTCCACGCGATGGCCTCGGCGAACGCGTCGCGCTCTAGCTCGAACTCCACGTTGACCCACCATCCCTGCGAGTACTGACGTTACGCCGGGTGCGTCAGCGTACCGGTGCGGTGGTGATGGTGCTTCGGTGGTTGCCGGTGGTTGTCAGGGGATGGGCCCATCCCGCACACTGTGGCAGTCGGTGAACTAGCCGTAGGACCCGGTTCCACACGACGTCAGCCGGACCTCACGGTTACTGGGCATGCGCGCGATGCCTGGTGCACCGATTGCGCAAGCGGCACTCCCCCTGGCCGCTGGCGTACGGGCCGCCGACCGGGTTCCACCCCGCCCCCCAAATACCCGGTCGGCGGTCCCTCCCCCATTAATTGCCCTCAAACGGGCCGGTGACGGGCTGCCACCACGAACGATACGACTCCTCGGCAACCGAGTGAAACTACGTGTCAGGCAATCCTGACATTCCGGTTTCGAGGCTCTTCAAGTACCACCAACCACGGTGTGGATCATCTCGAACGGCCGCCAATCCGGTGACGTACGGGGACGGGCTAGCGCTGTACCCGGACGGCGACGGTATGCACCACCCACTCCATGAACGCCTCAGGATTGCGCGACTGCAGCAGCACGCGTCCGGGCCCGGCGAAGTCGAATACCCAGACCTCGCCGCTTTTCGCCGACTGGACGCTGCGGCCTTCGACCGCGCGGCGCGGTGTTGCCGGTGTCGATCGTGACGACCTCCTGGGGCTGCAGGTCGATGACGTCTACGGCGCCGTAGATGCTGACCAGCGCCTCGCCGTCACCGGACGCCCGCAGGCCGAAGCCACCCTCACCGCCGAACAGGTTGGCCATGCCGCCCCACTGGGTGTCGATCTCGACACCGGATGAGTTGGCGATCCAGCTACCGCGGCGCAGGAAGAACGGCCGCTCGGGTGATGGCGATGGGTACGGTGTCGCCGGGCAGCAGGCCGGCGACGTCGACCCACCCGCCGTGCTCGGGGGCGGTGTAGGTGGTGACGAAGAACGAGCCGCCGCCGAGCAGGCTGCGGGACAAGCCCTTCAAGACGCCGCCCTGCGCCTTGGACTCGAGTTGGACGCCGGCGCTGTGCGCGATCATGGCGCCGCCCTCCACCCGCAACGGTTCGCCCGGCGCGAGCCGTAACTCAACCTTGATGGCCGCCGACTCTAGCCAGTGGCCGCTTCCGGCATCGGACACCACCGAAATACCCACCGCAGCGGGTCGCCTGTGAAGCGGGTCGCCAGCGCCGCACGTTGGTTGCGGTTAGCGGCAGCTGCGGTGGGGGTTCGCGGTACTTGAGCCACCAACTCGGTCGGTGAGGCCGTGCTCGATGGCATAGCAGGCCAGCTCGACGCGGTTGTGCAGCTGGAGCTTGCGCAACGCGGACTGTACGTGGTTCTCCACGGTCCGGTGGCTGATCACCAACGCATCGGCGATCTGCCGGGCCGTGCGCCCGATGGCCACCTGGCGCAGCACGTCGGTTTCCCGCTCGGTGAGGGTCGGCGCATCGGGCCGCGGTTCCCGGGCCATCCGGCGGTATTCACCGAGCACCAGGCCGGCCAAGCCGGGGGTGAACACCGCGTCCCCCTCGGCGGTTCGGCGTACCGCATCCACCAGCTCTTCCACCGACGCTGATTTGACCAGGTAACCTGACGCGCCAGCCTGCACCGCCGCCAGCACGTCGGCATGCGCACCGGAGGCGGACAGCACCAGCACCCGGATATCCGGCCAGCTGTCGATGATGCGGCGGGTGGTTTCCGCGCCGGACGGGCTAGCCGGCTCTTCGGCGCCGAAGTTGAGGTCCATCAGCACCACATCCGGGCGGGCCGCCGGGATGATCCGTAACGCCGCCGGACCGTCGACCGCGGTAGCTACGTCGAAGCCCCGCTCGCCGAGGTCGCGGGCCACGCCGGCGCGCCAGATCGGGTGGTCGTCGACCACCATCACCCGGACCGTCACCGCTGCGCGCTGTGCCTGATGCGGATTAGCCGCACCTCCCATTCGGTGCCCCGTCCCGGGCCGGTGCCCAGCGTGAGGGTGCCACCCAGGTCAGCCACCCGGCCGCGGATCGACCGTGACACGCCCATCCTGCCGACACTCTCGGCTACCAGGAGCTGGCCGCTGTCGACGCCCGGACCGTTGTTCCGAACGGTGAGCACCACCTCCGCACCGAGATCCTCGACCAGTATCCAGGACTTCGCCTCCGGACCACCGTGCCGGGCGGTGTTGGCCAACGCTTCCCGGACCACGGCAACCAGCTCCTCGACGTCACCGACGGGCAACGGCACCGCGGTCCCGGGCACCGACACCTCGACCCGTGGGCTGGCCAGCGACTGGAGCGCCGCGGCCAGGTCTTGCTCACCGGTTGCGTCGGGTGGGGTCGCCAAGAACAAAGAGCGCAGCGCGATCTCTTGCTCCCCAGCCAGCCTGGCCAGCTCGCCGGCTTCCCCGCCGAGCTGACCGCCCCGACTGCGCACCCGAGCCAGCACCTGCACCACGCTGTCGTGGATCGATCGGGCCAGCCGTTCTCGTTCAGCGGTAGCGGCCTCGGTGTGGGCCGCTCGGCGGAGCTGCTCTGTGGCCCGGCGGGCCGCCGTTGCGGCCATGCCCAGCACGAAACCGGTCCCGATCAGCAGCAGCGCGTCGCAGGCTAGGTCGGTGGTGATCGCACCGCGCAGCCAGATCTCCATCCCGGCGACGGCGACGCCAGACAGCGCGCCGGCAAGCCGGCCGGCGTGTACCGCGGCGGCGACCACTGGCCCGCACGCCCACACCGTGGGCAGCAGCGGGGCGCGCTGGGTGACCTCGGTGAGTTGCTCAGGTGACAGCACCACGAGGGAGCAGCCCATCAACGCCAGGGTGACCAGCAGGTCGATCACGATGACGTGGCTGCAACGGGTCTGGTCGTAGCTGTAGGCCAGGCTGGTGAGCACGGTCCACGCGACGATCGCGACGAGCGCAGCCCATCCCAAGTCCGGCCGGTCGAAGCCGCCGTGGTGCACGATGATCGCTGCGACCGCGAAGCCTGCTGTGATGATCCTCAAGATCACCACGCCGCGCCAGAGCGGAGTCATGATGTCGGTCGCGGCCGGCATGGCTGCGGATCATGCCAGGCGCCCTGTCATAACCAGCCGCCGGACATCGACACGCCGCGCAGGCAAGCACGACTCACCGGACGCGGAAGCCCGACACACCGAGCAGGCAAGCACGACACACCGGGCATGGGGGCGCGACACGCCAGGAGAGGGGCGGTTAGAAGACGCTGCGGCCGTACATCTCCCCCAGCGGGTCGGCGATCAGCTCGACCCGGGCTCCGTCGGGGTCCCGGAAGTAGATGGACGTGCCACTCTCCAGCAAGTAATCGATGCCCTGCGCGTCCATTTTGGCGCGGGTCTCCTGCCAGCGTTGCGGCTCCATCGAGATGGCCAGGTGGTGCAGGCCACCAAGCACCTCGGCGTAGGGGCCGACGTCCACTCCGGGAAGGTCGAAGAACGCCACGGTGTTGCCGTTGCCGACGTCGAAGAAGAAATGCGTCGAGCCGGGCAGGTCCCGATTCTCGAACATGTCGATCAGCGGGAAGCCCAGCAGCCCCTGGTAGAACTCCACGGTGCGGCGCACGTCGGAGGAGATCAGCGCGGTGTGGTGGATACCCCGCGCGCTGCTGGCCGGCCGGTCTTGCTTGGCCGGCATCAGCTCGGCCCGGATCTCATCCCGCTGGCGGGTCAGTTCGGCGCGCTGCGCCTCGGTCACGGTCACATCGTCAAGCATGCCCCCCGTACGGGCGGCGCGCCGCGACGGCCAGCTTGAACCGGGCGAACTCGGCCACCATCGCGGCCAACGACCAGTGCGCGTTGAGCCCGCTCGGGTTGGGCAGCGCCCACACCAGCACCGGATCCCAACCAGGTTGTGGCCCGACGGTTGCCCGCGGCGACGCGAAGGCCACCCGGTAGGCGGTGATTCCGACCACACCCAACGCCACGGGGCGCTGGCAACGCACCAGCTCGCGGAGCCGCTGACCGCCGGCCACCAGTTCGGCATTGCTCAGCTCATCAGCCCGGGCGGTGGCGCGAGGCGCGATGTTGGTGATGCCCAACCCCAGCGCGGGCAGCAGGTGCTGCTCGTCTGGCCGCAACCGCCGTGGGGTGAACCCGGCGCCGTGCAGCGCCGGCCAGAAGCGGTTGCCCGGTCGAGCGAAGTGGTGCCCGGTAGCGGCCGAAAGCAGCCCAGGGTTGATCCCGCAGAACAGCACCCGCAGTGGCGGGTCATCCGGCCCGGGCAGCACATCGGGGAGGGTGGCCGAGCCGCCGGCCGGCTTCACGCGGGTGAGCGTAGCTAGCGAGGATGCTCGCGGCGATTCAGAGCGAGCTTGTGCATGGTATGGGCATGGCGAGGGTGAACATCACGATTCCGGACGACCTGCTGGGACCGGCGAGAGCGGCGGGTACGAGTGGGCGGATCAGGTACTGACTGCCGGTAACTAGTCGGCAGAGTCCACGGGGACGTCGGCTGGGGGGAACGGGGAACCCGCGGCAGCGGCGTCATCAGGATCGAAGTCCCCGCTGATCAGAACGCGGATGCCGGCGTTGAGGACGGCGAGCAGCGGTACGGACAGCAGCGCTCCGGCGATACCGGCAAGCACCGTACCGACCGCGACGGCCAGCACGACCGCTACTCCGTTGAGCTCCACGGCGCGGCCCATCAGCAGCGGCTGCAACACGTTGCCTTCCAGCTGCTGCACGCCGATCACTACGGCGAGCACGATCAATGCCGGCACCAGGCCCTTGGCCACCAGCACCACCAGCACCGCGATCACCCCGGAGACCACCGCACCGATCACCGGGATAAACGCGGCCAGGAAGATCAGCGCAGCTAGCGACACCACCAACGGCGCACCGACCAGCAGCAACCCGATCCCGATACTGATCGCGTCGAGCACCGCGACCAGCACGGTGGCCCGGATGAACCCGACCAACGACGAGAATCCCCGCCGGCCCGCCAGGTCGACCCGGTCGCGCGCCGACCGTGGCACCCCACCGAGCAGGAACCGCCACATCGAGCGGCCGCCGTAGAGAAAGTAAATCAACGTGAAGAGTGCGAGCGCGGCGCCGGTGAGGTAGTGCCCGACGGTATATGCCGTGGCCAGCGCACCCGAGGTGATCGCGTTGCGGTTGGCCGCCAACCACCGGCTCAGCGAGTCGATCGGGTCCTGGATGTCCACCGACGGCAGGCCGAGGGGAGGATGCTGCAACCACATCCGGATCTGCTCGATGCTGTTCACGAGCTGCGCTTGCAGGTCGGGTAATCCGCTGACGAATGCCTGGATCACAAAGAAGAGCAGCCCGCCGATCAGCGCCAAGCCGCCGACGAGAACCACCAAGGTGGCCACCCCGCGCGGCACCCGGTGCTCGGTCAACCAGTCCACTACCGGGCCCAGCAGGCCGGTGAACAGCAACGCTACTGCCACCGGGACCACCACCACCCGCAGAGTGATCACGACGTAGCCCAGCACGACGAGCATGCCGGAGATCACCAGCAGGCGCCAGGACAGTGCGGCCGCCACCCGCAGCGAGTAGGGCACCGCAGCCGCCGCATCACGGCTGTCCCGATTGGGGGCCGAGCTGGCATTCACGCCGTCACGCTATCCGGTCGGCTACCCACAAGGTGCGCGTTACGCATGGCGCGCCGGTGCCCCCGCCCGGGCGACACCTGTTGTTTGGGACCACCGCGCGGGCACCGCGTGGGTGGGTTCAGCTGCCGGAGTTTCCCTTTACTCGAACGACTCCCCGGTGTCGGCCTTGGTGATCAGCAAGGGTGGTGGGGTGAACCGGTCGCCGTAGCGCTCAGCGAGCTCCCGAGCGCGAGCGACGAAGCCGGGCAGGCCGCCCGGGTAGCCGTTGATGAACTGCAGCACACCGCCGGTCCACGGCGGGAAACCGATACCCATGATGGACCCGATGTTCGCATCG
This sequence comes from Pseudonocardiaceae bacterium, assembly GCA_046263115.1. GTDB lineage: Bacteria > Actinomycetota > Actinomycetes > Mycobacteriales > Pseudonocardiaceae. The sequence goes on from JBHELN010000281.1 coordinate 12,303, forward strand.
GGCACCGAGGTGATCACACCCTCGTCGAGGCACTTCACGGCTTCCAGCGCCTCGGCGAACAGCATCCGCTCCTTCATGTCCTCAAAGGGGATTGCGTCCGGCCGGAACGGGCCGAAGTACTCGGTCAGACCGCGCCAGAGCCGGGTTCGCCGGCCGCCGTCGTACTCGTAGAACCCGGCGCCGCGGGACCGCCCCGGACGGGCGAAGTCGAGCACCATCCGATCCACGATCGCGTCGGCCGGGTGCGGGGTCCAGGTTCCGCCCGTCTCCTCCACACCACGCCGGGTCTCCTCCCGGATCTTGCGGGTCAGCGTCAGGGTCAACTCATCGACCAGCTGCAACACCGGTGCCGGATAACCGGCTTGCGTGCTGGCCTGCTCGATGGACGCTGGGGCCGCGCCCTCGGCGAGCATGGCGATGCCCTCGTTGATGAAGGTGCCGATGACCCGGCTGGTGAAGAAGCCGCGGCTGTCGTTGACCACGATCGGGGTCTTGCGGATCTGCTGCACGACGTCAACCGCGGCGGCCAGTGCGGCGTCCGACGTCTGTTCACCGCGGACGATCTCGACCAGCGGCATCTTGTCCACCGGAGAGAAGAAGTGGAGGCCGAGAAAGTCGTCCGGACGGTCAACGGCCGACGCCAGATCGGTGATCGGCAAGGTCGAGGTGTTCGAGCACAGCAGCGCGTCGGGCTCGGCCACGTCGAGGATCTCGCCGAAGACCTTCTTCTTCAGCGCAGGATCTTCGAACACCGCCTCGATCACCAGGTCGCAGCCCTTGAAGTCACCGACGTCTGCGGTCGGGGTGATTCGGGCCAGTAGCTCATCGCGCTGGGTTGCCGTCGACCGGCCCCGGAAAACGGCCTTGTCCAGCAGCTTGGTCGAGTAGCTCTTGCCCTTCTCGGCAGCAGCGAGGTCGACGTCCTTGAGCACGACGTCCATCCCCGCCCGGGCGCACGAGTACGCGATGCCGGCGCCCATCATCCCGGCCCCGAGCACACCGACCTTGCGGAAGGTGCGTTTGGGGTACCCGTTGGGGCGGCTGCCGCCCTTATTGATGTGCTGCAGGTCGAAGAAGAACGCGTTGATCATGTTCTTGGCGACCTGCCCGGTGGCTAGATCGATGAAGTAGCGCGTCTCGATCTGCAGCGCGGTGTCGAAGTCCACCTGGGTGCCTTCCACCGCCGCGCACAGGATGTGGTGCGGGGCCGGCATCGGTGCGCCCTTGAGCTGCTTGCGCAGCGTGGCAGGAAATGCGGGCAGCATCTGCGCCA
>JBHELN010000282.1:0-7636 GCA_046263115.1 Pseudonocardiaceae bacterium
GCTCGAGCCGGGAGATCGGCTGCTGCTGTACTCCGATGGCGTCGTCGAGGCGCGGGATGCAGCCGGGGAATTCTTCGGCGAGCAACGGTTGGTCGACTTCACCGAACGCGCCTCACTCGCGGAACTCTCCGCTCCGGAGACCTTGCGGCGGTTGGCCGCAGCGGTGCTCGCCCACCAGGGTGGGCAGCTGCAAGACGACGCCACCCTGCTGATGGTTGACTGGTCCGCCAACGGCCACCGCCGGATGTCACCTTCGCTCATCACTCGACCCTGACAAGCAGGGACGGTCAGCTGCGCGCCTGCGTCACCCAGTCTGGAACTGGCGGCGGCGGAGCAGACGTCGCGGCGGGCGGGGCTGGGGACCGGTTGGCACCGGTGTGCGGCGCGGGCGCTTGCGCGGTTTTCGAGCGCGGGGCGCTGTTATAAGGCTTGGTCGGCGCAGCGGGTGGGGTCGAGGCGGCCCGGTTGGAGTCCGCCTTGAATGGGTCGCGGTCGTCGCTGCCGGCGTTCGCTGCCGGAATCGCCGCCACGGTGGCCACCGGGATCTCGGGTGCCTGGGGCCGTCGAGGTTGGGCGATTGGAGGTCGGGCCTCTGGAACCACGAGCGCGGGGGGCTTGGGCGCCGGAGCCCGGGTGCCGGCCGAAATCCTGGGCGCCGGCAACCCGACCGGCGCCTGATCGGGTCCGCGGTGTGAGGTCATGATGAACGGTGCCGACACCGCCGCGCCAGCCAGCACCAATCCGAACAACCCGGCCGCTGCCAACCGCGCGAAGCGTCCTGAGCTGGCTGGACGCCAGTTGGGGTCGGGAGGTTCGACATCCAGCTCCGTGATCTCCAGCCCCCCGACATCCAGCCCCGGGACATCCAACGCGGTGGCGGCCAGCCAGGGCGGCTCGTGCGATCCGGTGCGCACCGGCTGGGGAACCCGGGGCCTGGCGAAGGCGGGCGCTCCGACCGGCGCGAAAGCTGGGGTGACCGCTTGGACGTCCATCTCGATGGTCGCGTCGTCGACACCGGCGACGTCGGGTGCAAGCCCGGACAGAGCGGCCCCGAGCGCAATCGCGGCTTGGGGGTCGGCGTCCACGACAACGGGACGACCGTGCTCGGTCGTCAGAAGGTGGGCGACCAGCGGGATGCGCGACGACCCGCCGACCACGAGCACCGCATCGAGATCCGCTGGGGCGACCCCGGCGGAGGCCAGCGTGCGGCGCAGCGCGTCGACGGTTTCGGTGATCTGCGGGCGGATCAGGTCCTCGAACCCGGCGCGGGTGAGACTGACCTGGGACTGCACCTGGGGAAGCAACACCGGGATCGTCACCTCGGTGTCAACCGAGAGTGCTTCTTTCGCCTCGGTGCACTCCCGCCGGCACAACGCGAAGCTGCGGCGCAGCCGCGCGGTGGCTTCCGGTTTCCACTCGCTCAATGCCGGCACCGCGGTCAGCACATGCCCGAATACGGCGTCGTCGAAGTCAGCGCCACCCAGGCCGTCGATGCCTTCGGGGAGGCCGAGGATGGAAAACGTCGTCGCACCGGTTTTGCACACCACGGCCGTGTCGAAGGCACCGCCACCGAGGTCGTAGACCGCGATGGTGGCACCGATATCGAGGAGTTCCTGAATCGAGTAGCTGGTTGCCGCCGCCTGCGGGCCGGTGCAGAACGCGACCTGCGGCAGGCCGGCCGCTTCCAACGCATCGGCCAGTGCGCGGATCTTTCCGGCGTCCCAGCTGGCTGGATGCGTGACCGTGATGCCGTGGGCGGGACCACCCTCGCGCTGCGCGACCCGGCCGGCCACCCAGCTGACCACCGAGGCGGTCAGTTCCGCTGCCGAGTACTCGACCCCATCGATCACCATCGAGACGTCGTCACCGATGCCGCGGATGAACTCGCGGACTACCCGATCCGGGTCGGCGTCGGCCCGGCGCTCGGCCGCCTCCCCGACGACGACCTCACCGTCGGCACCCAGGTAGACCACCGAGCGCACGGAATCAGACTTGGTACCCAACGGCACCATCTCCAGCTGCACACGCCGGTCTGGGTGCGGCCGGCAGACAGCCGCGGCGATGTAGGTGGTGCCCACGTCGATCCCGAGCCAGTAACTCATCGTGACCTACCCATGTCGCTACGCGTTCGAGTTCGCACTGTTTACCGCATCACTCATCGTCGCCACGTACCGCTCTGTTAACGATACGCACAGTGAGCGTCGCGGAGGGCTGAAGCGCCGCGTACCCGACTGACTACACACTGCAACTGACCCAGCGCCTTGGGACGTTGTTTAGCTTGCGGCGGACGGCTATTAATCGTCCGTGTCGGGTGTACGTTACTTTGAGTTTCTTTTCAGTGGAGGATCATTGAGTTACAGCCTCGGAATCGACGTCGGCCCCACTTCAGTGGCGGCCGCCATCGCGAGGACGAGTAGCGCCGCCGAAATGATCTCGCTCGGTGGTAACGGTGCGATGGTCGCACCCGCAGTGGTAGCCCTGCGTGCAGACGGCACGGTAGCCACCGGTGAGGCGGCCGAGAACGGCGCGCACGGGGTTGGCCGTGAGCTCATGAGTCGGCTCGGGGACCCGGCGCCGGTTGTCCTCGGTGGCGCGCCGTATGCCGTCACCGATGTGTTGGGCGCTCTGCTGCGTGACGTGGTGGACAAGGTCACCGCGGCGCAAGGCGAGTCACCTGATCACATCGTGTTGACCCGCCCCGCCGGTTGGGGTCCGTTCCGATGTGCCCTGTTGGAGGAGGCCGCTCGTCGGGCGGGGCTGACGAAGCCAGCGCTGGTGACCGAGCCCGAAGCCGCCGCAGCTTACTATGCCGCGACCCAAGGCTGGCACGATGGCGACACGATAGCGGTGTACGACCTCGACGACGGCACGGTCAACGCGACGGTCCTGCGCAAACAATCCGGCAGAGGGCAGATCCTCGGCCGCCCGGAACGCCTCGAAGGCCTCGGCGACGACGATGTACCCGAATCGATCGAGTCCACTATCACCGCGCTGTCCGGAACCCTGCAGTCGGCTCAGGTCGAGCCGGCCGACCTCAGCGCGGTGTTGCTGGTGGGCGGCTCTTCGGGCATTCCATCTGCCGCGCAGGCCGTGTCGGCACGGCTGGGGCGCCCCGTTGTGGTGGATCCCCACCCGGAACACGTGGTCGCTCTCGGCGCCGCCACGCTGGCCGCTCAGTCGGCCCACCTACATCGGCCGGCGCAGCACCGTCCGGCTGCCGTGCCTGCGGCCACGCCCGCTACGCCGGCGTCGGCGGCGCCCCAGGCCCCCACGTTGCCGGACGCCCCGCTGTCGATACCCGCGCATCGCGCCGCTCCGGCTGCCGCGCCCACGGAGGACGCACCCAGCGAAAGCGCGGCTGGCGAAAGCACGGTCGGCGAGAATGCGCTCAACGAGAGCGTGCCCAGCGGGAGGACGGTCGGCAAGAGCGCGCTCAACGAGACCGCGGCCACCGAGGCCGCGGCCACCGACAATGCGCCCAACGAAAGCGCGCCCAGCGACAATGTGATCCGCCGGGATACGGTGACCGTCCAGAGCTCCGCGGCGAGGAAGCCGCAAACCGCGCTGCACCCGATCCGTAGCCTACTACCAGCCAGCGATCAACAGCGGTCGAAAGCCGGGCAGCCGGCATCAACCGCTCGGAGGCGCCCGCCGCCGCGGGTCCTCATCGGCGCCGGCGCGGCAGTGGCGCTGATCGGGCTGATCGTGTTGGTCGTGCTCGGCGGCAGGACGGGCACCGAGGCGCCGGCGCCGCCCAGGGCCGAACCGAGCACCGTTGCGAAGATCGGAGCACAGCTGGCGACCCCGGCTGTCGGTGCCACCATCCGGGTACAGGCAACCCCTACCTTCGTTGCCGTGTCCCCCGACGGCCGGCATGCCTACACCGCCAACCGAGACGCTCGGGTGGTCACCGTGGTGGACACCGCGGTCAACGAGGTGACCGCGACAATCCCGATTGCGGCCGGCCCGCCGCGGTTCCTCAGCTTCGCACCCGACGGCCGGACGCTGTACGTCAGTATCTTCAACGACCAGGGGACAATCGAGGCAATCGACGTGCTCGACACCCGATCGAACACCGTGGTCGCCACCATCCCGCAGTCCGCGCGCCCGTACCTTCCGGAAGTCACCCCGGACGGGAAACAGCTCTACGTCCCCAATCAAGACGACGCGTCCATCTCAGTGATCGACACTGCCACGAACAAGGTCGCCGGGCAGATCCCGATCGCACCGGATCCACGGTGGGTGGCGTTCTCCCCCGACGGTCAGCGCGCCTTCGCGGCCAGTCATGAGTCCAACCTGGTGTCGGTGATCGAGACCCGCAACCTCGAGGTCGAAACGACCATCCCGGTCGGAAACAGCCCGCACAGCATCGCGGTCAACCCGCACCGCCCGCTGGCTGCCGTGGTGAATGACAACTCGAATTCTGTTTCCATCATCGACACCGCAGGCCAGCAGGCGATGGCCACCATCCCGGTCGGGAAGGACCCCCAGCAACTCGTCTGGTCCCCGGATGGACGGTTCGCCTATGTAGCCAACAAAGGCAGTAACACCGTCTCGGTGATCGATTCCGAAACCAACCAGGTCACCGCGACCGTCCCCACCGGGGCCGGCCCGACCAGCATCGCCATGACGCCCGATGGCCGCCGGGCCTATGTGAGCAACCTCGGCGGCGCAACGTTGACGGTCCTGGAACTCGTCAACTGAGCGTGCTCGCCAGCGCAACACTGGGCGCACTCGGCATGCGCGCCGTGGGATGTGCTCCGAGCAGGTCAGGGCTCGACTGAGCGCGTGTCGATCGATGACGCCGGGTAACAAACGGCTATGCTAACCGGCCACGTCGGTAACGGCGAGAACGCCACGACGAGCCTGATCATGCATTGCTGATTGTGGCCGAGGAAATGGAACCGCGGCGCAGCGCAGGGCCGCCGCAGGCATGACCGCGTCGGGGCAGACGTGAGCGACCCCGCCGCTGATGCGTACGGGAGGAAGACGTGGCAGCAGCGCGCGATCAGAACAAGGAGCGCAGCAAGAACGGGGTCACAGCGTCGGCACTGAGGACAGGGCACCACACGCTGGTCGCTCAACCGCATACCGAGGCCGAGGGACCTGTTGCAGCTGCAGAAGCGGTCGCTGCGCAGATGAGCACGCCCGGGCATGTCCTCGGCCGGCCGGGCAAACCGGTCAACCGCCGATCACCGTTCTTCATCGGTATGAGCGCCACTGCCGGTGTCGCGGTCATGGCCGGCATGGTGGAAATGATCATTACAGTCCGAGACGTGCTGGTACTGATCGGGCTGGCGCTGTTCCTGGCAATCGGTCTGGAACCGGCGGTGTCGATCATGGCTCGGCACAAGGTGCCGCGGTGGGCCGCGGTGGTCACCGCGCTGGTGACGGGCCTGGCGGTGGTAGGCGGGTTCCTGGCCGCGGCGGTCCCCCCACTGGCACGGCAGGCTACCCAGTTCCTTACGCAAGCCCCCACCATGCTGCCCAGGGCGCTGAGTCACAACACGATCCTAGGGCAGCTCAACGAGCGTTTCCACCTGCAGCCACGGCTGCAGCAGGTACTCGACGGAGACGGCTCAGGACTGGTCAACGGCCTGCTGGGAGCCGGCCAGGTGGTGTTCAGTGCGTTGTCCAGCACCCTGATCGTGATCGTGCTCACGGTGTACTTCGTGGCCGACCTGCCCCGCATCCGGGCGAATCTCTACCGGATGGTCCCGCACTCCCGGCGGCCACGCGCGATCTTGCTCGGCGACGAGATCTTCGCCAAGGTCGGCGGCTACGTGCTCGGCAACCTGCTGATCTCCTTGATCGCCGGGGTGCTCACGTTCGCCTTTCTCATGATCATGGGTGTGCCGTACGGCCTGTTGTTGAGCATCTTCGTCGCGCTCTTGGATCTGATACCCGTGATCGGCTCCACCATCGCGGGCTTGGTGGTATGCCTGGTCGCACTGAACGTGTCGCTACCTATCTGCATGGCCACGGTCGGGTTCTTCGTGGCCTACCGGCTGGTCGAGGACTACCTGCTCGTCCCCCGCATCATCGGCCGGGTGGTCAAGGTACCGGCCCTGGTGACGGTGGTAGCGGTGCTGGTGGGAGGCGCCTTGCTGGGCATAGTCGGTGCCCTCGTCGCCATCCCGGCCGCTGCCGCCCTGCTGCTGCTGGCCCGAGAGGTGGTCTTTCCCCGCCTCGACCGCGCCTGAACGCGACCATCAGTCTCAGACCGGCGACCGATGTTTACTGTGCGTTGATAAAGGGTAACTATGCGCAACCAACGGTCCACCGGACCGCCAGAACTAGGTTGGCGCCCCTCGAAGGCGCCGTCTGACGCTGTAGAAGGGAGCCCGGCATGGTCCAGCTACTCACCTCGCTCAACCGAGTCAAGGAGCGCGGCAACGACCTCACCCAGCAAGCCGTCGAACGCGGCGGTGAGCTACTCGAGCGCGGCAACGGGTTAACGGCTCGGCTGCGCGAGCGTGGTGGTGAACTGCGCGATCACGCCGGCGACATCGCTGACCGGGCTCGCGATGCCGCCAGTGCAGCGCCGACGAGCAGGTGGGCGAAGCTGGCAGGCGGCGGCCTCGCGTCCATCCGTACTCGCGCCAAGGGCAGTGAGCTGGTGAATGCGCGCGGTAATGCGGCTTTCAAACTGATGAGTCTGGTCAGTGGCGTCCTCGGCGGAGCCCTAGCTGGTGCGATATTCAATGGTGTCTGGCGCGCCGTATCCGACGCTGACGAGGTACCCCAGCCGACCGCATTAGATCGCAACGTCCGTGAGGTCCTGATCGTCGGAGCGTTGCAGGGTGCAGTGTTCGGGTTGGTCAAGGCCGCATTCAGCCGGACGACCGCAACGGCCTACCGGCGACTCACCGGCAACGATCCAACGGGCTGAACCGGCGTTATCCGGCGCGAAGCCGATCGGGTCCGAAATTTGGGTCGCAGACCGGTCGATCCCCAGGCAGACTTCCAGCGGTGTCGCGTTAAGGGACTTTGTCGTGGATGTCTTGGTCGTCGGCGCGGGTATCGGCGGGTTGGCGGCGGCGTTGAGCCTGCATGCAGCGGGCATCGGGGTTCGAGTCGTCGATGCGGCCCGTGAGCTCACCGCGCTGGGTGTAGGCATCAACATCCTGCCGCACGCAACCCGGGAGCTCGTGGCCTTGGGCATGGCCGACGAGCTTGCGGCAACCGGAATCCCGACCCAGGAGTTGATCTATCACGACCGGTTCGGCAGCCGGATCTGCGTTGAGCCCCGCGGTCTGGCTGCCGGTTACCGCTGGCCGCAGTACTCGATCCAGCGCGGCGAACTGCAGCTACTGCTGCTGCGCGCCGTCCGGGATCGCCTCGGAGTCGACGCGGTCCGCCCCGGCCTGGTCCTGGAGCGCTTCGAACTCCAGCGTGATCGGGTGCTGGTCGAGCTGCGCGACCGGCGCACCGGCCGTCTCGTGATCGACCGGGCCGACGTGCTCATCGGGGCCGACGGCATCAACTCCGCGGCACGCGCGCAACTGCACCCCGACGAGGGGCCGCCGATCTGGAACGGTATCCACCTGTGGCGTGGCCTGACCGACAGCGCGCCGTTCCTCGGCGGCCGCACGATGATCGTGTCCGGCGCGGATCCGACGGTGGTCGTCTACCC
>JBHELN010000283.1:0-5365 GCA_046263115.1 Pseudonocardiaceae bacterium
GCCCAGGGTCGCGCATGACCATGTGGAGCTGGTCGGGGTGGGCGAACAGGGCCAGCATGCCGTTGCCGATGAAGTTGACGGTGGTCTCGTGCCCGGCGACGATCAGCAGGAAAACCGTGCCGAGCAGCTCCTCCTCGCTCAGCGCGTCACCCTCCTCGCGGACCAGGACCAGCTCGCTGATCAGGTCGTCGAGCGGATCGGCACGTTTGCGCCCAAACAGCGCGCGGATGTAGCCACTGAAGTCGGCGAATGCAGTTCGCCGCCAAGCCTCGACCGGCTCTCCAGTGGTGATGGGCTCCCCTGTGACAACAGCGTTGGACCAGGTCCGGAACTGAGCACGGTCTGAGGACGGCACCCCAAGCAGCTCGCAAATGACCATGATCGGTAGCGGGAATGCGTAATCATCGATCAAATCCATCTGACCGCTGGGCGCGACCGCGTCGAGCAGCTCATCAGCGATGTGCTGGATACGCGGACGGAGCCGCTCGACCAAGCGGTGAGAAAATGCTCTGCGCACCAGCGCACGTAACCGGGTATGGTCCGGCGGATCGCAGCTGAGCATATGTTTCGTCAGCGGCTGGATCTCGGGTGGCAGGGCGTCGAAGGATCCGGCTTTGACCAAACGAGGATCGCGCAGCACCCGCTCGGCGTCGTCGTAGCGGGCGATAAGCCACCGCCGATGACCGCTGGGCAGGGTAACGCAATGGACCGGTTGGGCGGCGCGCAGGTGAGCATAGAGCGGGTACGCGTTGCGCCGCGCAGCAGGACTGCATGGATCCCCCAGCGCAGATCGTGTCATTGGTGCGCCCCTTCCATATTTCCGTCAGTCGCCGGCAGTTCGACTTTTGCGTTGTCGGGCTGCGTGGGCATCGGCCGAGCCAGCGGAGGTTTTGCCTGCTCGTGCCGGATATTTGGGTCCTAAACTTTCCGGCATGGCTGGGGTGGTGCGGCAACTGCTGGAGCGTGGCGGGGAGCTGGAGCGCATCGAGCAGGTGGTCGCCGCCCTGCGGCGCGGGCACGGCAGTGTGCTGGTCATTCAAGGTGCTGCCGGAATCGGTAAGAGCTCGCTATTACGGGCGGTCTGCGAACACGGGGCAATCCAGCAAGTGCAAACGCTGACCGCGCGGGCCAGCGAGCTGGAACGCGATTTCGGCTTCGGCGTGGTCCGCCAGCTCCTGGAGGCGAGGTTGGTCCGGGCCGCCGAATCTGAGCGGGCCGAACTATTGGCCGGCGCCGCCGCGCTCGCCGGTCCGGTGCTCGGCCTCGGTGGAACCGTGGGTGATTCCTTTGCGGCATTGCATGGGCTGTACTGGCTGGTGGCCAATCTGACGATCGGCGGCCCGGCCGTGTTGGCGGTTGACGATCTGCAGTGGGCTGACGAGCCGTCGTTGCGCTGGCTGGTGTACCTGTGCCACCGCCTGGAAGGCTTGCCCGTGCTGGTCGCGGCAACCACCCGCCCGCCGCGTTCCGGACACTCCCCGCTGCTGACCGAACTGCTCGCCGCGCGTGGGATACAGATCTTGTGTCCTGGCCCGCTCAGCGAGGCTGCGGTGGGGCGCCTGGTCTGTGAGGGTTTGGGCGCCCGGCCCGATCCGGCCTTCATCTGTTCCTGCGCGGCAGCCACTGGTGGTAATCCGTTCGTGCTGCGCGAATTGATACTCGATCTCGCCGCAGACGGTATCGAGCCCGGCGCGGCGCAGGCGGCGGATGTTGCCCAGCGGATCCCAGGCCAGGTGGAACGGGCCGTGCTGGCCCGGTGGGGCAGGTTGGACCAGGCGGCGGCGCAGTTCGTGCACGCCCTGGCGGTGCTGGGTGAGGGCAGCGAGCTGCGCCTGGTGGCGGCCTTGGCCGGCCTGGACATCGGGGCCGCTACCAGAGCGGCTGATGCGCTGTTGACCGCCGAGTTACTTGCTGAGGGTCGGCCGTTGCGCTTTGTGCATCCGCTGGTGCGCTCGGCGGTGTATGAACAGCTGGCCCCGGGTGCCCGCGCCCAGGCTCATTCGCGCGCCGCCAGGTTGCTCATCGCCGACGGCGCCGAACATGAGCAGGTTGCCGCCCAGCTGCTGTTATGCGAGCCGGCAGGTGACGGGGATGCCGTCCACGCGTTACGAACAGCAGCGGCCGCAGCGCTGGCCGGCGGCGCGCCAGGCACCGCGGTGGGCTACCTGCGCCGAGCGCTGGCCGAACCACCAATCCGGCCGGCGCGCGCGGCTGTGTTGCGGGAGCTGGGCAGCGCTGAACTGATCGCCCGGGACCCGGCGGCGGTAGTGCACCTCGAACAGGCCCGGCAGGCCACCGCCGACCCGATAGCGCGTGCTGAGCTGGCCGATCAGCTCGCCGACGCCCTGTTCTACGCCGGAGAGGTAGACCGTTGCTCGGCTGTGCTGCAGGTCGGGTTGGACGACCTCGGCGGCCGGGACCCCAACCTCGAAGTGCTGTTGTACGCCCATAAGGCAGGTGCCGAGATTTACGGGGAGGCCATGCTCGAACGGTTGCGCGAGCTGGCCAAGAGCCGGCTGCCGGCGAGCCGTTGGGTGCAGCTGACGCTGGCTTGCCTGCTTTCCGGGCGGGGCGACAGTCGCGACGAGGTGGCCAGCCTGATTGACCGTTGGCTGGATGACGGCCGCTTTGTCGCTGAGGAGACCTCCGAAGCGCTGCCCGTCACGTTGGCGGTCTACGCCCTTCTGGGCACCAACGAGGTGCACCGCGCGCACGCGTTAACCGAAGCGATGCTGGCCGACGCTCAGGCGCGCGGGTCAGTAATCGGCTTTGTGGTCGCCACTACCCACCGGGGCTTGGCAACGCTGGTATGCGGCGGATTAGCCGAGGCCGAGGCTGACATCCGCGCTGCGCTGGAGCTGGCCACCGAACACAACTTGTCCTATGCGGTTCCCATCATCGCCACGTACCTGAGCCGCACGTTGCTCCAACGCGGAAACCACGAAGAAGCTGCTGCGATCCTGGAAGAGGTCACACTTCCTCCCGCGATGGCGAAGCAGCCCGCGGCGATCCTCCTTCTTGAGGCCCGGGGCCGCGCGTGCCTGGCCCGCGGCCACCGAGCGCAAGCGATCTGCGAACTACGCCGCTGCGGGCAGCTTGCTGACCGCGGCCAGCTACACAATCCCACCTTGTTCGCCTGGCGTTCGGCGTTGGCGCTCGCGCTGGCACTTGAAGACTCCGAACAAGCACGTGAGCTGGCGCGGACCGAACTCGAACTGGCTCGCCGGGCCGACTCACCCCGCGCGATCGGCGTCGCCCTGCGGGTGTGCGGCCTGCTCGCTGAGCCCGAGAACAGAATCGAGTTGCTCGGGCAGTCCGTCGCCGTGCTGGAAACCACTTCGATGCGGCTGGAACTGGCGTACTCCCTGACCGAACTCGGTGCTGCGCTGCGCCGCGCCGGGGCACGCATCGCCGCGCGCAAACCATTGCGCCGAGCCTTGGACCTGGCGCACCGCTGCGGCGCCACAGGGCTGGCTGACCGAACTCGCCAGGAGGCACTGGCCGCCGGCGCCCGACCGCGCCGACCGTGGACCACCGGCGTGCACGCCTTGACGCCCAGCGAGTTGCGTGTCGCCCGGCTGGCCGCGCAACCCTTGAGCAACCGCGACATCGCCCAAGCGCTGTTCATCACCACCAAGACCGTCAGCGATCACCTCTCCAGCACCTACCGCAAACTCAACATCAACACCCGCGATGAACTCGCCACCGTCATGACCGCTGATCACCCGTCGCGCTAGCGGGCCCCGTCAGTGCGCGGTGAACAGCACCGGGAAAGACTGCAGCCCTCGTATCATCGTGCTGGGGCGCCAGTGCAGCTTGTCGAGTGGTATGGCCAGGCGCAGATCAGGTATCCGGCGAATCAACCTGCTGATCGCGATCTGGCCCTCGATGCGAGCCAGCGACGCACCGAGACAGAAGTGGATGCCCTTACCGAACCCGAGATGGTGGTTGTCGGTTCTGGTGACGTCAAGCTGGCCGGCACGAGCGAAGCGGGTGTCGTCGCGATTCGCGGAGGCCAGCACGATCACCACCTGATCACCCTGCGGGATGGTCACGCCGTGGTAATGGAGGTCCGTGCCGGCGTAACGGAATGTCGTTGTCTCGGAGGGACCCGTGTAGCGCAGCAGCTCCTCCATCGCCGATCCGATGAGGCGCGGACCGCGGACGAGCATGCGGAGCTGGTCGGGATGAGCCAGCAAGGCACGCATCCCGTTGCCGATCAGGTTGACCGTGGTCTCATGCCCCGCGACGATCAGCACGGCGACTGTGGAGAGCAGCTCGTCAGCGCTCAGCGCGTCACCCGCCTCCCGGACTAACACCAGGCCAGTGACCAGATCGTCCTGCGGATCGGCACGTTTACATTCGAACAGCGCGCGCAGGTAGTCGCTGAACTCGGTCAACGCTGTTCGCCTCCACGCTGGCAGCGGCTCTCCGGTGGAGAACGGCTCGTCTGCAACGAACGCGTTGGACCAGGCCCGGAACTGGGCGCTATCAGCGGACGGTATTCCGAGCAGCTCACTAATGACCATGATCGGGAGTGGCAAGGCGTAGTCGTCGATCAGGTCCATCCTGTCGGCGGGCAGTACCGCATCCAGGAGCTCGTCGGCAATCTGCTGGATGCGCGGGCGAAGTCGCTCGACCAGACGGGGAGAAAACGCCTTGCGTACCAGCGCACGCAACCGTGTGTGGTCCGGTGGGTCGGCGCTGATCAAGCTTCTCACCAGCGGTCGCACCTCGTCGGGAAGGTCGTCGACTGGTCTGGTCTTCACCAGACGGGGATCACACAACGCTCGTTCGGCGTCGGCATAGCGGGTGATCAGCCAGCGTCGCCGGCCGTTGGGCAGCATGACGCAATGAACCGGCTGGGTGGCCCGCAGGTGCGCGTAGGCCGGGTACGGATTGCACTTCGCGGCGGGACTAACCGGATCCCCCACCACCGATTGCGCCATCGCGCTGTCCCCCTCGTCCTTGCTGCTCGAGCTGGCAGGTCAGGACAGTGTTGCGTTGCTGCCTGGCCTGGACATCGGACGAGCCGGCGGAGGTTTTGCCCACCGCGACCCGATGTTTGGACCGATGTTTCGGCAAGGGGTACCCGGCGTCACGATGTCCGTTCCTCAGCTGCCAAGCATCGGCAACCACCGGCTGGAGACAGCGACCACCCGGGACGCACTCGGGTAAGATTGTTAGTATGGCAACTCGTAAGGTTACTTTGTCGATCGATCACACGGCATGGGCACTCGCCGAGGCCGCGGCCGCCCGAGCCGGCATCTCGCCTTCAGCCTGGCTGTCCGCCGCCGCCCGCCGTGAGGCAGTCCGTCTCGGTGCAGGCACGGATTGGGGTGACTCTGAGGCTGAGGCCTTAGCC
>JBHELN010000284.1:0-4821 GCA_046263115.1 Pseudonocardiaceae bacterium
CACCGCAGTGTTGCCGGCATCTCGACGGGCAGCCAATCCGCGGCCCGGTAGTTCAGCGCCGCCGCCACGAACGCCACGAACAGCGGGTGCGGTCGGGTGGGCCGGCTGGCGAGCTCCGGATGGGCCTGGGTGCCGACGAAAAACGGGTGCGTACGCTCGGGAAGCTCGACGAACTCGACGAGATGGCCGTCCGGCGACATCCCGCTGATCACCAGGCCCGCGGCTGTGAGCTTGTCCCGGTAGGCGTTGTTCACCTCGTAGCGGTGCCGGTGCCGTTCGCACACCTCCGTAGCGCCGTACGCCCGGGCCACCACCGAGCCCGAATCCAGCACTGCCGGGTAGCTACCCAGCCGCATCGTCCCGCCCATGTCGCGCCGACCGGCAACGACATCGGTCTGGTCGGCCATGGTGGAGATCACCGCGTGCGCCGTCGCGGCATCGAACTCGGTGGAACCGGCGCCGTCGAGACCGGCCAGGTTCCGGGCGGTCTCGATCACCATGCATTGCAGTCCCAGGCACAGACCCAGGACCGGAATCCCGCGGATCCGGGCATGGTGGATGGCACCGATCTTGCCCTCGATGCCGCGGACCCCGAACCCGCCGGGCACCAGCACCCCGTCCACCCCGGCCAGCGCCGCCTCCGCACCGTCAGGCGTCTCGCAGGTGTCCGAGGGCACCCAGCGGATCTCGACTCTGGCCCGGTGCGCGAAACCTCCGGCGCGCAGCGCCTCGGTCACCGACAGGTAGGCATCCGGCAAGTCGACGTACTTGCCCACCAGGGCAATCTGCACCAGCTCGGTCGGGTTGTGCACCCGATCGAGCAGATCTCCCCACTCCGTCCAATCCACGTCCCGAAACGGCAGCCCGAGCCGGCGCACCACGTAGGCATCAAGACCTTCGGAGTGCAAGACCTTGGGGATGTCGTAGATAGAAGGCGCATCCGGCGCGGCGACCACACCGTCGATGTCGACATCCGACATGAGCGCGATCTTGCGTTTGAGCGCGTCCGGAATCTCCCGATCGGCGCGGCAGACCAGCGCGTCGGGCTGGATACCGATGCTGCGCAAGGTGGCCACCGAGTGCTGGGTCGGCTTGGTCTTCAGCTCGCCGGACGGGGCCAGGTAGGGCACCAGCGAGACGTGCAGGAAAAAGCAGTTGTCCCGGCCGACGTCGTGTCGCACCTGGCGGGCCGCTTCCAGGAACGGCAGGGACTCGATGTCCCCGACGGTCCCGCCGATCTCGGTGATCACCACATCCGGTGGGCGCCCGTCGCCGCCGGGCTCGGACATCGCCAGGATGCGGGATTTGATCTCGTCGGTGATGTGCGGGATCACCTGCACGGTGTCGCCGAGATACTCTCCCCGCCGTTCCTTGGCGATCACCGCCGAGTAAACCTGGCCGGTGGTGACGTTGGCCTTGCAGCCGAGGCTGCGGTCCAGAAACCGCTCGTAGTGCCCGATATCCAGGTCGGTCTCGGCGCCGTCCTCGGTGACGAACACCTCGCCGTGCTGGAACGGGTTCATGGTGCCAGGGTCGACGTTGAGGTACGGGTCGAGCTTCTGCATCGTCACCCGCAGCCGCCGCGACGTCAGCAGCTGGCCCAGGCTGGACGCGGTAAGCCCCTTGCCCAGCGAGGAGGCGACACCACCGGTGACGAACAGGTACCTGGTTGGGCGGTCGAGCTTGACCAAGACCTTCTCCCGTGGTCCGGACCGGCCCTTCGATTGGTGACCGGTTGCTATGCAGCTGGCGGCGCGCCGCCGACCACGGAAGTTCACGGTAACACTGCCGGCGGTGGGTCCGGGCCACCGCCTCGTCGGTCAGCTTGCGATCGCGGGAACCACGGCTTGTGCGTTGCTGCCGGTGCCGTACCGTCCGGTCCGGCCTTGAGCCTGTTCCGCGAGTGCCAGCACCGTCACGACCCGCCCGGCCGAGGTGCTCACGTCGTCGACCGTAGACAGCACGGAGGCCGCCGCGGTGTCCGCACGCACGACGCCGATAGGGCCGTTGCCGTCGGCTGATCCTGGCCTGCCCGCGAGCACCGCCCCGCCGCCGGAGCGATCCAGCTGGGTCGCGAACCGGGCCAGGATCCCGGCGCGGTCCCCGCTGCTGTTGCCCCGAATCGCGCCACCGGTGAGCACAACGACGAGCTGGGCGGGTTGCACCTGAGGTCCGAGCCGGATGAAGCCACCGTCACCCAGCCCGGCGAGCACGGCCGTGGTTTCGGCGCCGGTGGTCTGGGCTTTGCCGTTATGCGGGTTGACCAGCAGCAGCGAGCCGAGCAGCCCGCCGGCGAGCGTGCCTGCGTCCGACGCGGTGGGCAACCGCAGACCGGCCGGCAACAGCCGGGTGGACAGTTCACTGAGTTGGTCGGAGCGCGACGGATCGGTGAACGCGTCGGTGAGCTGCAGCTCACCGGTGACGGTACCGCCGGCGTTACCGATCAACCCGGTCAGCGAGTCCCGGTCGGCCGGGTTGGCGTCTGCCGTGGTGACCAGCACTACGGTGCGGCCGCGCAGTGCGCCGCTCACGACCCGGGGACCGACTGCGGCGCCGAACGCATCCGCATCGGTCAACCGGGCGCGCAGTGCATTGCGCTCGGTCTGCAAGTCACTCACCTGGCGGGTCAGCTCCGCCCTACTGGAGCTGAGCCCGGACAGCAACCGATCGCTGATTGCCGTGGACCCGAGTACCACCCCGAGAGCAAGGGCCAAGAAGAAGGCGGCGATGGAGATGATGTGGTACCGCAGTGAGATCACCGGTTATGTCAACCCCTTGATCCAGGACACGACATCGTTCCAGCTATCGCCGATCAGGACACCGATGGCGGCGCCGACGTTGGAGACCAGCAGCGCAGCGGTGACCGCTACCAGCGCCGCGAGGACCATGAGCAGCACGGCGCTGACCGACACCCGGCTGCGATACATCGCGGCCGCGGCATGGCCGTCGATGAGCTTGCCGCCCAGCCGCAACCGGGTGAGGAACGTCGACGGGTTGGAGCCCGACCGCCCCCGGTCGAGGAATTCGTGCAGGGTGGCTTGGAAGCCGACGGCGATCACAAGTTCAGCGCCATGCGCCTCGGCCAGCAGCAACGCCAGATCCTCTGGGTTGCTCACCGCGGGGAAGGTCACCGCACCGATGCCCAGGTCTTGAATCCGTCCCAATCCGGGAGCGAAACCGTCGGGGTGTGCCGGTACCACGACCTCGGTGGCTGACTTCAGCGTGTCCGTCTCGACCTGGTAGGGGTCACCGACAATGAGGTGCGGCCGATGCCCGGCGGCGCGCAATGCGTCTGCACCCGCTTCGACACCGATCAGCACCGGCTGGTACTCCTTGATGAAGTGCTTGAGCGCGGCCAGGTCTTCGAGGTAGTTGTAGCCGGCGGCCACGACGAGGACCTGGCGGCCGCGCAGCGCCACGTTGACGTCGGGCACACCGACCCGATCGATGATCAGGGCGCGTTCGTGCCGGAGGAATTCGATGGTGTTCGCCGAGAACGCCTCAAGCTGGGCGGACAGCCCCGACTTAGCCTCGATCATCGAATCAGCGATCGAGTTGGCATCCTGCTCGATGCCGCGGGCGACCTCAGTCTCCCCGATGTACACCCCGCCCTCTTGCAGCCGCAGCCGGCTGCCCTCTTTGATGCGCAGCGCGTCCGGGCCAACGCCGTCGATCAGCACGATCCCGGCGGTGATCAGGATCTCGGGGCCCAGATTAGGAAACCGGCCGGAAATCGACGGTGCCGCGTTGATCACCGCGGCGACCCCGGCGGCGACCAGCGCATCGGCAGTCCTACGGTCCAGATCGACCTGGTCAAACACCGCGATGTCGCCGCGGCCGACGCGCCGCGCCAGCGCGTCGGCGCGGCGGTCCACCTTGGCCAACCCCGTCACCCCGGGCAACTCGTGG
This sequence comes from Pseudonocardiaceae bacterium, assembly GCA_046263115.1. Classification (GTDB taxonomy): domain Bacteria; phylum Actinomycetota; class Actinomycetes; order Mycobacteriales; family Pseudonocardiaceae. The sequence goes on from JBHELN010000284.1 coordinate 3,910, forward strand.
CCGGACCGGCTGAGCAGGCCGGAGATATTCATGCTCGCGATGGTGGCAAAAAGGCGATTGCTCGTCGCGGAGGCGCGCCGAGCAATCGCTGTTACGCCCTCACCAGCCGGCTTTTGTCGGCCTCCGCAGAGGACAGCAGCTCCTCGGCGTGCGCACGACCGGTGTCGGTGTCGGCCAGCCCGGCCAGCATTCTCGCCAGCTCGCTGACCCGCGCCACCTCGTCGAGCTCATGGACTCCGCTACGGGTCAACCCGGTGGCATAGGTGGCCTTGTCCACCACAAGGTGCCGGTCGGCGTACGCGGCGACCTGGGGTAAGTGCGTGACGACCACAACCTGATGGGTACGGGCCAGCCTGGCCAGACGCCGACCGATCTCGACGGCAGCCCGTCCGCCCACCCCGGCGTCGACCTCGTCGAAGACCATCGTGGGCACCGGGTCGGCGTCGGCCAGCACCACCTCCAGCGCCAGCATCACCCGCGACAACTCCCCACCGGACGCGCCCTTGTGCACCGGCAGTGACCCGGCATCGGGATGCGGCGCCAACCGCAGTTCCACCTCGTCGACACCGTCGGGACCGGCCCGCAGTGGGGATCCGGCGATGGTCAGCACTGCCTCCTCGGTGCCGGACGCCAGAATCGGGCGGACCACCACGAGCAGCTGCGCCTGGCCCATCGCCAACCCGTCGAGCTCCGCGGTGACGGCATCAGCGAGTTTCCGGGCAGCCACAGTCCGGGCCTTGGTGACAGCGGTGGCGTGCCGGATCAACTCGGCCGCCAGTTCATCACGCCGAGCTGCCAGCGCCGCAATGGTTTCTTCGGAGCTGTCCAGGCCGGCGAGGCGCTGGCGAGCCCGGTCCGCCCAGGCCAGCACACCGTCGACGTCCGCGGCGTACTTGCGGCTCAACCGCTTGA
>JBHELN010000285.1:0-9576 GCA_046263115.1 Pseudonocardiaceae bacterium
GACCCGGAAAGCGGCACGGACACCGTCACGGTTCCTGCCGGTGAGCTGCCCGCGCTGGAGGCGGTATTCGGGTCCGACATCACCGAGCGGTTGCCAGTCGTGGCGGCGCCCTTACGTGGCCCGGACCGGACTGAGGGGTTGCTGATCGTGGCGGCGCCCGTCTCGGTGACGCTGCTGCGCCAGCTGGCGGCGTTGGCCGGGCCCATCATCGCGACCAGCCGCCGGCGCCGCGAACAGGCCACCGCGCTGGCATTGCTGCAAGCTCCGCTGTTGCCACCGCAGCCGGGCGCACTGCCGGAACTGCCCGGAGTGCAGCTCGGCGTCGCCTACCAGGCGGCCGGCGAGCTGGCGGTGGGTGGTGACTTCTACCTCTTTCGTCCCATGCCTGATGCGAGTGCTGTGTTCGGGCTCGGCGACGTGTGCGGCAAGGGCGCCGAGGCCCTCGCGGAAAGCGGCCGGGTGCAGCACTCGCTGGCCGCATTGATGATCACCGAGCAGGACCCGACCCAGTTGTTGTACCTACTCAACCGGGCACTGCTGGCCGCCGGTCGTACCGTGTTCACCACGCTGGTGCTCGGCACGCTGCGCTCCACCGGCGGCGCTCATCGGCTCACGCTTGCCACCGGCGGCCACCCCGCGCCGATGGTGCTGCGACGCAGCGGGCAGGTCGAGGAGGTGACGGTGCCCGGCACCGTGGTAGGGATCCTTCCTGACGCCCGGTTCGGCCGGACCACGATCACGTTGTGTCCGGGCGAGACTCTCCTGCTGTACAGCGACGGTGTCACCGAAGCCGGCCGTCTCGGCACCGGCGGCCAGGAACAGTTCGGATCGGCCCGGTTGGCCGCGTGCCTGCGCGACTGTGCGGGGATGACAGCGCAGGCGGTGGCTACTCGAGTGGAGCGGACCATCGCCAGCTGGCTCGGCCGAAACGACGGTGACGACTTAGCCGTGCTGGCGCTACGCGCTGTCGAACCCGATGGGTAGTGCACTCCGATCGGGTATCTGATCCGCCCACGGTGGGCCTGGTAAGGCCTTGGCCTGTATGGCCCTATATCGTGGCGGGGTGGACAGTGATTCCCCCGCCAGTGACTTCCCTGCCGACATCATCGGCTTGCAGGTCGCCGAGCATGGTCCCGACGCGCGCGTGGTGATCGTGCGAGGTGAGGTCGATACGTTGACCGCGCCGAAGCTGGCGAGCTTCCTGAACACGCAGCTGTCCGCCGCCCGCGTCGTTGTGGTCGATCTCGACGGTGTGGAATTCCTGGGATCGGCCGGTCTGTCCGCGCTGTTCGAGGCGAACGAGCTGGCCGCCCGCGAAAGTCGCGCCCTGCGCCTGGTGTGCCACTCCAGGATTGCCAACCGGGCGCTCGAGGCGACCGAACTGCGCGACCACTTCACCTTCGCCGACACGGTGCCAGATGCTCTGAAGAGCTCGCTGTAAAGCCCGGTGTGTGATCGGCAGTGGGGTTTGGCGAGGGTTTCGGGCCTACCGACATCGGGAACACGGCGGGCACGACCGGATGCGCCGCGCGTGAGCCGACCTTTAGTGCCGTACCACGGCGTAACCGACAGATAGAGGAGACGACGATGGCTGCTCTAGCCTGGAGCGTCGCAGCGATCGACGCCCCGGTAGCGATTCTGAATGCGGGACGATCACGGTGACGTACGTGGACAAAGACTGCTCGACCTCCAACGGTGGTGCCCGACCAGACGGTTCGTCGGGCGAGGACTCGGCGTTGAGTCTTGAACTGCACACCGCCGCCAGCACTGTCGTGATCGCCACCATCCGCACCGTCGCGGCCGATCTTGCCGCGCGCGCCGATTTCGACCTCGACTCGATCGATGACTTGCGGATGGCGGTCGATGATCTGTGCGCCATGCTGGTCCGCATCGCGCCCAAAGACGCGACGTTGCGGTGCCGATTCACTGCCCGGCCGGAGCGAATCGAGGTGGCGGCGGACGTCGACGTCGAGGACGGCACCGAACCGCCACCCGCCCGCTCTTTCAGCTGGCGCGTGCTGGAGTGCCTCGCCGACGACGTGAGCGCCGCGGCACTGCCCAAGGAACTAGGTCAGCGCAGCCGGATTTGCATCACCGTGGCCAAGAACGCCGCGACGGCGCAACAGCCGTGACTCCACCCGTGACATCGGTGGGAACTGAGCACGGGGAGTACGCGCACCTCATTCCGCTGCAGCGTAGGTACGCCGGCCTCGCCGCCGACGATCCGGAACGGGCCCGCCTGCGCGAGCAGCTGATCAGCGGGTACCTGCCGGTAGCCGAACACATCGCGCGCCGGTTCGCAGGTCGTGGAGAGCCGCTGGACGACCTGATGCAGGTGGCCACGGTGGGGCTGATCAACGCAGTGGACCGGTTCGAGCCGGACCGAGGCTCGGACTTCTTCTCCTTCGCGGTACCAACGATCACCGGCGAGGTGCGTCGTTATTTCCGGGATCACGGGTGGTCGACACGGGTCCCGCGCCGGCTCAAGGACCTGCACATCGCGATCAGGAGCACGTTGGCCGAACTGTCCCAGCAGCTGGGCCGGGCTCCCCGGCCCAGTGAAATCGCGGAGCGGTTGCGGTTGCCCGTCTCGGAAGTGATCGAAGGCCTGCAGGCAGGCGAGGCGTATCGAAGCTCGTCGCTGGACGAGATGCTCGGTTCGGGGGAGGGCAAGGCGACGCTGGGCGAGTTCATCGGCGGGCTGGACGGCGAACTTGCTCACATCGACGATCGCGAGGCGCTGCGACCGCTGCTGGCGCAGCTTCCGCCCCGCGAACGGACCATCATCGCGCTGCGATTCTTCCGCCAACTGACGCAGACTCAAATCGCCGAGCAGGTCGGGATCTCGCAGATGCACGTCTCGCGGGTGCTGCGCCAAACACTGGCGTATTTACAGGAGCAGATGGCTGGTCTGGATTGATGGCGCCGGTCGGGGCCTGTACACCCCGGCATTCGTTTCGCTGTGCTGGACGGCGGGTACACCACGGCATGACGGCATCCACCACACCGACTGACGTAATCGCGTTCCTCACCGAGCAGCACCGGGAAGTAGACGACGTCTTCGCGCAACTCGAGAAGATGGACGGTGCCACCGATGAGAAGGTGCAGCTGCTCGCCGAGCAGGTCGTGACGTCTCTGGTCAAGCATTCTGTCGCCGAGGAGATCTACCTTTACCCTGCCGTGCGCAAAGCGTTGCCCAACGGTGACGACCTCGCCGACCACGAGCTCAGTGAGCACGATGAGGCAGAACAGACCATGAAGGCGCTGGAGAAGCTCACCCCGGAGCAGCCGGAGTTCTGGCCTACGTTGCACAAGCTGATCGAAGAGATTCGCCACCACGTGTCCGAAGAGGAGAACAATCTGTTCCCGCAGCTGCGCTCGGCCTGTTCCGAGCAGGAGCTGCAAGACCTCGGCCGCAAGGTGCAGCAGGCAGAGAAGTTCGCCCCGACGCGGCCGCACCCGTCGGCACCATCTGAAGGTGGCCTGCTGGGTGTGCTGGCCCCCGGGGCGGGGTTGGTCGACCGGATCCGCGACGCGCTGTCCGGTCGCGGTCGCTAAGTAATATCCGCGGCCTTAGCAGCCGCGGAACCCTCAGCACCGGCCGACCAGCGACATTCGCGTCGGCCGGTGCACCTATAGCGGTCGATCGGGAGTGCACCATGCACGATGAGCAGTTCATCAGCGAGGTCCAGGCCCGTGCGGGTCTGGCCGCCCGAGATGACGCCGAACGCGCCATCTACGCGATGCTGGCAGTTCTCGGCGAGCAATTGCCGGACAACCTGGTCGGCCCGATCGCCGCGGCGTTGCCCGAGCGGCTGGGGGAGCAACTGTGGGCTACGCGACCGCGCTCCAAGGTGATCGCGGCCCAAGCTGGTCGCTTGAGCCGCGGCGTAGCGCGTGGCGAGGGCAGCTGGCCCGGCGACAACACGGTCGCTGACGCCGATATCGACGGCTTCCCGCGGCAGCGGGCGCGGGCTAAGCCGTCGGCATGACGGTTACTTCTTCTTCCGGTGGGACAGTTCGTCGATGAGGAAATCGGTGGCCATCCCGAGCATCCAGATATCCTTGGCGAGCGGGATGCCGTCCTGGGTGGGCCGCAGGCTTCCGCGCAGGTGCATACCGGGGGTGCGCAGGTAAAGACCCAGCAGGCCCGCCGAGAAGCCGGCCAAGCCGACCGCCGCGACCGTGGTGGGGACCACTGGTGTCAGTAGTGCCACCCCTATTGCAATCTCCGCTCCGGCCAGCAGTCTGGTGAACAGCTTTGGGTCGATCCTTTTGAGGGCTGGATAGGTTCCGGTGGCCATTCCATGTACGCCGGCGGCAACCTGATCATCCGCGGAGAGTTTCGTCAGACCCGAGTTCAGGATAAATGAACCCGTGGCCAGCCGGCCGGGGATATGCCGTATTTTAGATCCAAGTCTCATGCCGCGTGCTGTACCCGAAAAGCTCGGGTGGTAAACGGCCAGATCATCTCGATATGTCGTTTATCGCCGCGCTCGCTAATGGCATTGTTCGGGCCTGTCGACGGCGGAGCGCGATCCCGGCAGGGAGCCTCGGCTGGAGCCCGGCCGGCGGGCCGGATGCTGCCCGATCATGGGTACCACTGCCACCGGAGCGGCGGAGGGAATGGGTAATGATCCACTGCCAGCGGCGGCCTGGGCCTCGGCGCGCCCGTGGCTGACGATCTCGGTGATGCCCATCACCGCAGCACAGGCTAGGACGAAGCAAGCTGCGACGGCCTTGGCCGATCGGGTATCGGAGAGCAGCGGCAGGTCGAGCTCACGCCGATGACTTACCGTAGTAGCCGCATCGCGCAAATAGGGGTCGATGCCGATCCAGGCAATCAAGGCAGTGGCGGGAGGTCCTGAGCCGGCCTTGCGCCGATGGCGGGGGGTCAGTGCGTGCACGGAGTCTCCGGGTGCGTCTATCCCACCTCTTCTCCCTGGATACGCGGCTTCGGCTTCGAATCGGCTGCACCGTTCTGTCGGTTAGGTGAACTCTGAGTGAGGTCTGTCGCTGGCTCAGAAAGCGTCCCTAGGGCCTCGGATCTGTGATACCGCGGGTGGTGCGCGGTGCCGCCGGCGTCCCGCGCACCCGGCGGGAGTGAGGTTTAGCGAGGTCAGCGCGGGGTATCCCAGAGTAACGTAGCGTGCCCGCGCTGGCGCGGTGGAAGGAGTGCTTGGTGATGGGTTTCCAGAACAAGATCGCGAGCAGGGTCCAGGTGCTGAGGGGCAAAGCCAAGGAAGCCGCCGGCAGGATCTCCAACCGGCCGGGGTTAACAGTCGACGGCAAACTGGAGCAAGGCATGGGCCACGTCAGACAGGCGGGCGAGAAGATGAAGGACGCCGGTTGGAGCCTGTTCCGCCGGTAGTGCAGCGCCACCATCCTGGGCGACAATAATGAGGTACAGGGCAGCGCATCAGGTACAGCGCAGACAGGGCGAGGTCGTGAAGCTATTGCGGAGCCGGGACCGGCGGCTGATGCAGGCACGACTTCTTGTGACATGTAAAGGGCTCGCTGATGGACGCGAATAGCTATGCAACCTTCCTCCTGATCGGTGTATTGATTATTCTGGTGGACGGGCAAATCCTCTACCGCGGCGGGTTGGGATACCTGCGGAAAGTATATGCAGACGAATCCGCCCGTTCGGTGATGCAGTTGGTGTCGGTACTTTTCCATCTCGCGGTGCTGGGAGCGCTCGCGCTGATTTCGATGGTCAACGTTTCTACTGGGCTGCCGGTGCGTGACCTCGTGGTCAAATTGGGCGTGGTTCTCCTGGTACTTGCGGCCGCGCACGGGATCACGATGGCGATCGTGGTGAATATCCGTGATCGTCGCCGGGAAGAGCAGCTTGAGGACGAGATCGCGGCCGACCGGCCCACTATTGCCGGCCGGGAGGCGAGTGTGCATCCGGTGGCCGACGACCGGTTCTCGGCGTGAGGGGTGCACGCCTGCGACAGCGCGCTCACGCACCAGGGCGCTTATAGAGCGGCGATGTCGGCTGCGGTCCAGTGGCCGCGCGCCCCGGGTAAGCCAGCAAGGTAGCCGCCAATCTGGCAGCCGGTCCAGCCGTAAGTCTCCCGCAGCCCGGCTATCAGCATGCGCAAATACGACGCAGACGGCGCGGTCCAGGACACGTCGGTGGCGTGCCAGCGGGCGGTAAAGGTCAGCGTCGGGTATCCGCCCAAGTCACCGACGTGCAGCAGAGTCTCGTAGCGGCCAGGACCGAGCTCCACTCTGCCGGATGCCAGCACCGCAGCAAGGTCGAGATCTGCCCGAGTGGCCCGCGACATCTCGTGGCTGGTGATGTCAGCGAACTGTCCGGAAGTGATCAAGTAGGCGCGGGCCGCGGCGACGCCGGGAAGTTCGGGGTCGTAAAAGGCGCGCCCGCCACCCCACACCGCCGACTCGGTGGCGAAGTACACCCCGCCGGCAAGCCGGTAGCCGGTTGTACGCAGTGGCGCTCGGCGGTCACGGCAACCCGAATAGGCGTGCCTGGCCCCCGCTGGGACGCCGCCCGCGAGGTAGCAGCGCAACCGCTCGGCGCACATGTTCGATCCGTAGCTGACGTACCACACCAGTGCGGGCTGCGTGATCATGCTTGTCACCACTCCCACGGGGATAGCCGTGATCTCGGCAGATCCGCTCGGGTCAGCATCGATGTATTCGGCAACGGCGTACACGGACGTGGTGATGAACCACTCGTCTGGCTGAGCAGTCCGCTGCGGCGGGAATCTCGAAGCGTGAAACGCGCCCATGCGGGGAATGCACAACGACATGCTCCGCACGTTCGGGGTAACTAGTGACCATTGGGCCTCGCGGCGGCCGCCGCCGCCGTCTAGGGTCGATCATCGGTACCGGTGTTTCGGCAGCGTGGCGTGGAGATGATCACATGACGGATGTCGCGAATAGGGCTTCTTTGGAATCGTTGCTCATGAGCCGGTCGTTGAGCGATCCGGAATTGATGCAGGCGAGTGGAAAGGCGCCCGATTACGCCATTCTGCCCGATGTGAGCGTAGTCAAAATCGGCGGTCAAAGCTTGATCGACCGGGGCAGGTCGGCTGTTTATCCGGTGGTCGAGGAGTTGGTGGCGGTCAAGCGAAGCCATCAGATACTCATCGGCACGGGAGCCGGAACTCGTGCGCGGCATGTGTACGCGCTGGCGGCCGAACTCGGCCTGCCGACCGGGGTGCTGACCGACGTCGGCGCGGCAGTTGCCGACCAGAACGCCCAGATGCTGGGATATCTGATGGCTCGCCATGGTGTGCCGGTCGTTGGTGGCTCGGCGTTCGGAGCCATTCCGCTGTATCTGGCCGAATGTGGCGCCGCGATCTTCTCCGGAATGCCTCCGTATGACATGTGGCAGCACGTGCCCCGTGAGGGCGTGATACCGCCCTATCGCACAGACGCCGGATGCTACCTCGTCGCGGAGGTTTACGGCTGCGCCAACATGATTTTCGTGAAAGACGAGGACGGGCTGTATACGGCCAACCCGAAGACCGACCCGGATGCCAAGCTGATCCCGGAGATCACGGTGGACGAGCTGATCGCGGCGGATTTGCCGGATCTCATCATCGAGCGGCCGGTTCTCGAGCTCATGCGTCGCGCCCGGCACGTGAAATCCGTGCAGGTCATCAACGGACTCCGGCCGGGGCTCATCAGGCGGGCGCTGGCCGGCGAGCACGTCGGCACGATCATCTCAGCGGCGTGACCGCCGGCCAACCCAGACGCTGCTCACCAGGCATCGAGGAGAACGCCATGACAGACACCGTTTCGCACTCCGAGTCGTCCTTCGCGGCGAAGGATGTGCCCTCGGCGTTGATGCGCCAGACTCTGCTCGATCGCGACCTCGTCAGGCCATTGGATCGCCCGGTGATCCCGCTGCTGCCGTGGCTGGACGTGGTCGTGCTCGGTGGGCGTTCGATCATGGATAAAGGTCGGGACGCAGTGGCGCCGGTGGTCGACGAGTTGCGTGCGGCGTTGCCGGAGCATCGGATGCTGATCCTCACCGGTCCGGGCGTCCGGGGCCGGCACGCTCTCGGTGTCGGGCTCGACCTCGGTCTGCCCACCGGCGTGCTGGCCGCGTTGGTCTCCGCCGATGCCGAGCAGAACGGGCACCTCGTCGCGGCTTTGCTCGCCGAGCAGGGAGTGTCCTACCTGCCGCACGCGGCGATTGCGCACCAGCTTGCGGTGCACCTCGCCGCCAGCCGTGCCGTGGTGTCCAACGGGTACCCACCCTATGAGCTTTACGAGTTTCCCCCCGAGGTGGGGAAGATCCCACCGCATCGCACGGATACCGGCGCGTTCCTGCTCGCCGATGCCTACGGAGCCGCCAGAATCATCTACGTCAAGGACGTCGACGGGGTGTTCACCAGTGACCCGGCCGCAGCCAACGGGAGCCGGCCCGAGCTCATCCCGCGGATCGGAGCGGCCGATCTGCTGGCCCGCAAGCTCGACACCCTTCCGATTGACCCGTTGGTCCTGGAGCTCATGGGGCACGCCAAGCACCAGAAAGAGATCCAGATCGTCAACGGGCTCACCCCCGGGAACATCACCAAGGCCCTGCAGGGCGAGCACGTCGGCACGATCATTCACACGGCTCAATCCGGCCCCTGAATCCTCGGATAAGGAGCTGGCACCCCTTGAATCCCGCTCCTGCCGACCGTTCACCGCGTTAACGCCGTAGATACCTATGACCGGTTGCGGTACTGTTGTGGCGGATGTGACACTGTGTGTGACATATAGGTGGGTGCCATGCGAGCCGCATTCCATGCCGGTCTGGAGGAGCTCGTCAGCCGTCTCGCCAGGATGGTTCGGCTAACCGGGTGAGATGATGACCAATGCATCCATCGCGCTACATCAGAAGGATCTCGCACTCGCTGCTCTGGTCATCGCTGATTGTGATCAGATCAAGGCAATGCACAAATCGCTGGAGCGGCGATGCATCACCCTGCTGGCGCTGGAAGCGCCCATCGCCGGCGATCTCCGCTCTGATCGGTCGCTATTACGAGCGTTTCGGCGACCACGCGGTGGCCATTGCGCGGTGCGTTTGCTACCGGGTTACCGGGACGAGGTCCGAGGTCTGCGCCGTTGCAGGGCCGGCCGGCGCCGTTGAGGATCGCTGCCGCTAAGGACGTCCAGGCGAAACACGCAAGATGGCGCGGTCCAGTCGCTGAGAGGCTGCCCGGTCGCTGGATGAGTGCAGCAGTTACGAAGCGTCGGTTGGTAACACATTGTGTCCGGCGATCCTCGTTGCGCAGGGAACGCCCGCGAATGCGGCGGGCACCATACAGTTCAAGGACGGAGACTCCGAGCTGGGCCCACCGGGGCCGGTGTTCGGTTGCTTCGCGCTGGCCGTCACATCGAACTTACCAAAGGCGCGCATTCGCTGACCGCAGTATTCACCGCCGCCGCTAATCAGGCCGCCTCCGCGTCATCGACGCCGACTCCGGTATCACTCCCCGTGATCGGGCTCTCCTAGTTTGCGGAAGGTTTTTGGGTGCGCACCGTGCGGGATTCAACACGGCTAGTGGTTCACCGGAATGCCGCACCGCGCGCTGAGATGGATCGTCGTGT
>JBHELN010000286.1:0-5909 GCA_046263115.1 Pseudonocardiaceae bacterium
CGGCGGCCGCAGCGGCGATCCGGTGCGATGCGTATGTGTCGGTTTCTTGCGAAACCGCAATGTGTGAGTCAGGCATCGGAGGCTCCTGGAGTTCGCGGTCGGCCGTGGCGGGCCGCACTAGCTGTCCCCATCTCGGCCGTACATTGCAACTAAAAGAGGGCTGAGGCGGCCCACTTCGTACGCCACAGGTGGGCGGTTTCCGGCTGACCGGACAAGGCCCGGCGTCTCGTCTAACGATCCAGCCGGTGACTGGTACTGCGGCGTATCAGCGCACGCCGGCCATCAGCCGCCGGATCATCGGGCTGATGGCGACGACGATCAGCCCGACAAGGATCGCCGCCGCCCCGAGGCCGCCGAAGTAGGGTGCCTCATGCCGCGGGCTGTAGTAGCCGGCGAGCGACCCGGACATCGCCGTGCCCAGGGCGACCGACAGGAAATACAGCGCCACCGTCTGGCTGCGAAACACCTTCGGGGAGATCTTGGTGGCCAGCGACAAGCCGATCGGTGAGATCGATAGCTCCCCCATCGCGAAGATGAGCACGATGCACGCCACTGCGAGCAGCGGGGTGCTTGGCCCGGCGCCCCCGGACCACGGCAGGAACAGCAGGAAGGCCAGGCCGATCACCACGTTGCCGAGCGCGAATTTGACCGGTGTCGACGGCTGGCGGGGTCCGAGCTTAATCCAGAGCAGGGCGAATAAGGGCGCCAGCGCGATGACGAAAACCGGATCAAACGATATGACCCATTCCGTGGGCATTTGCCAGCCGAATAGATTCCTGTCGACTCGCCTGTCGGCGTAAATCTCCACCACCGTGAAGTACTGCTGAAATAGTGACCAGAACGCGGCGTTGGCGATAAACAGGGGGATGAACGACTGTACCCGGCTGCGTTCCACGGTCGTGATCTTCCGGCTGCTGAGGATGACCGCGAAGTACGCTGCCGCGGCGAACCCGCAGACGACCACCACGATGGTGGACAGGTTCGCGGCCGTGATCACTCCAACGGTCACGAGTCCGGCCACCGCGACCGCGACCACCGCGACACCAGCCGCGACGGTGATGCCGCGGGAGCGGGGCACCGGGTTGGGCACAATGCCCGCCTCGCTACCCAGATTGCCCCGGCCGAGGGTGTACTGGATCAGGCCGACGGCCATGCCGACCGCGGCGACCCCGAAGGCGTAGTGGAAACCGAGCGTACTTCTGGTGAACCCGGTCAGCAGCGGGCCGAGCAAGGCACCGACATTGATCCCCATGTAGAAAATCGAGAAACCCGCATCCCTGCGGTCGTCGTTCGGCGCGTATAACGTGCCCACGACGGTGGTCGCGTTGCCCTTGACGCCGCCACTGCCCAAAGCGACACACGCCAGGCCTACGCCGACGCCCACGAAGCCCGGCAGGATCGCCAGCGCGAGGTGCCCGATCATCACCAGAACGGCGCTGTAGAACAACGTTCGCTCGGCGCCCAGCACCCGGTCGGCGATCCAGCACCCGGCTATGGTCGACACGTAGACCAACCCGCCGTAAGCGCCGATCAGGCTGGTGGCAGTGGCCTTGGGCAACCCGAGTCCCGGGTCGGCCGCGGCAACGTCGTAGTACAGGTACAGCGTCAGGGACGCGAGCATCCCGTAGAAGGAGAAGCGCTCCCAGACCTCGACGCCGAACAGGTTGGCCAACCCGCGGGGATGCCCAAAGAAGGCCCGATCCGTGCGGGGATCGGTCACCGTGCTACTCATCGCTCAACCATTGGGTCGATCACCGTGAGGCCAGAGAAGTAACTGCGGTAGGAGCCCTGATCGCAGGTCTCCTACCGTAGGTCAACGCAACCTGATGGGCTCGGCATGCTTCTCAGCGGCGACGCCGGGGTGGCACTGACAACGTCCAAGGCGGTCGCGCGAGTCGTGCCGTGGTTCTGTGCGCCGGGAGGCTATGCGGCCAGCATGTCCAGGACGATCTGGACCTCGGTGCGGGTGCCATCGGCGAGGACGCGTTCGTGCAGATCGAACTTCGGGTGATGATTCTGGTAGGGCAAGCCGTCGGCCGCGGTACCGCCGCCGAGCATCAGGAAGCAGCCCGGGATCTTGTCCGTGTATGCGGAAAAGTCCTCACTGGCAGAACTTCCCGGTCCCTTGCTGACGTTCGCTTCCCCGACCACCTTTATGGCGGCTGCCCGGGCGATGTCGGATAGGTGTGCGTCGTTTTGCACGATGCCGTAACCGTGGACCCAGTCCATGTCGTAATTGGCGCCGTAGCTGGCGCAGATGCCCTTGATGATCTCCTCGGCGCGACGGTGGATCAGTTGACGGTCGGCCTCGCCCTTCGTCCGGATCGACACTCCGATCCGGGCGGTGTCCGGGATGACGTTGGGCGCCTCTCTGGCCTGGAAGGTGCCGACGTTGACCACGGCCATGTGGCTGGGGTCGACCGAGCGGGAGACGATCGTGTTGAGCGCGAGGGTGGGTTGCGCACCGATGAGGACGGGGTCGATGCCGGCTTGCGGTATCGACCCGGCGCGTAGGCCACACTGAGGATTGTGCGCCAGCTGCTGCCCGTCGTCGCTGATGATGTCGATCCTGTGGTCGTGTACGCCGATTTACCCGCCGCCTCGGGTCGCCCCGCGGTACGCCTCAACATGATCGCCAGCCTGGACGGTGCGGCTACCGTCGAGGGCCTGTCCGGTGGGCTCGGCGGACCGGCCGATCACCGAGTTTTCGCCGCGTTGCGTGAACTGACCGACGTGGTGCTGGTCGCGGCCGGGACGGTGCGCGCGGAGCGTTACGGACCCTCAAAGGTGCCGCTGGCGATTGTCACCCGGTCCTGCGCGCTGGACTTGGATGCGCCGCTGTTCGTCGAGGGCGCTCGGGCTATCGTGCTTACCGTTGCTGCCGCACCGCCGAAAGCGATCGCCGCGGCCCGGGAGGTCGCCGACGTGCTGGTCGCCGGGGAGCGGACGGTGGATTTGGGCGTTGCCCTCCAGCTGCTCGGTGAAGCTGGTCACCGTAACGTGCTGGCCGAGGGCGGTCCCAGCCTCAACGCGCAGCTCGCCGCCGGCGACCTGATCGACGAACTGTGCCTCACCATCGCGCCATGCCTGCTCGGCGGGGATTCGCGCCGGATTCTCGCCGGCCCACCGGTGAACATGAACCGGTTCGCGCTGCACACGATCTGCGAGGAGAGTGGATACCTGTTCTTGCGGCTGCGCCGCGCGCGATAGCCGCCGCCATCACCACCGATCGATTTGCGCATCGTCTCCCAGCAACGCATCACCCAACGCGGCGAGCCCGAGCGCACCCAGAGCGCCCGCAACCTGATTCCGGCACGCTAGTATGTCGGATTTGACCGTATCGGTGTCACCGCGAATGCAGTCGCCCATCGCCTTTGCGATCGACTCGGCGACCGTGCTGGCCGGCTTGTTGTGACTGATTGACCGCAATGGCACGTAGCTCGCCGCGAGGCACACCACTGCTCGAGCGACATAGGCCACCGCAGGGATCTCGCCCATGCCCAATGGGCCTGCAGAGGTGAGCATCCCCTCCCGTTCCAGACGCCGCCGGACCCGGGACTCGATCGCGGGACGCTCCCCGGTGGAAAGAATATCGTCGGGTATTGAGGCAAGCGCTTCCTCAAGCACTTTCTGTTCTGAGTCCGAAAGCTCGGGGTACCGAGCAAAGTCCGTCTTTTTCGCTTGAGTCACCGTGTCTCCATGCTTTGCACCCACATCGGATTACCCCAGCAGCGTAGCGCACGAACTGGTACGGATTGCCCCGCTCCACCTGCGCGTGACGGCTGGCCTCCGGCGCGCGACTGGTACGTCATGGCCGCGGCGACCCTTACACCCCGCCGTTCAGGCGTTGCACCCTCGTTTTCGCCGATGTGACCGGGCCCGCGTCGCAGCTGCACCCGGGTGGTCGGCGTCGACGCGTATGAGGGCCCGGTCTACCGGCCCGGCTGCGCCATTCGATCAAAGGCTGGCGCTGGGCGGTACGGCCGGATAAGCCCGACGTCGACCCCACCACGTCCGTGGCCCGTGAGGCCTGGAAAGCTATGACGCGGTAGCAGCCTGTGCACAGCCTGTCTGCCTGTTCCGGTTGTGTCAGCTCGACTCCCGCCGGCTGCAACGGCGGGAGTCGAGCATGGGACGTGGCCGGTTGTCAGCGCAGCCCGACCCTTCTGGAGCAGCTAGGCCAGGCCCTCCAGCCCTGCGCGCGGAGCACCTTTTCGGCGACGGCGATCTGTTCCGAGCGGGTGGCTTGGTCGGCGGTGCCCGCGAAGGCCCCGCCGCCGAATGAGTGCCACGTTCCGCGGGTGAACTGCAAGCCACCGAAGTACCCGTTACCGGTATTAGCGCTCCAGTTACCACCGCTTTCGCACTGCGCCACTTGGTCCCACGGATCCTGGCGCGCGGGGCCGGCTAGAGCCGGTGCCACGAATGCCAGCGGGGCCATGATAGCGATTGTGGCGGTACCGATATGTGCGAGTAATCGGGAGGTCCTCGTCATTTCTGTTCTCCATGAACCGCGCACACGGCTGATAGCAATGAATTGATAGCGCGGATTCACTGGTCCGCTTCGGCGTCGTCGTCAGCCTGCGCCCTGTCCCGATTCGGGGCGAGGTTGCGGTATCCGGTCCCGTGGGACAGGGTTGCAGCGCAACGGTCCGGATTCCCGATCCCAAGGTGGCTCCTTTGGGCAGGACGATATTGACCGTACGGATCACGGTGGGTAATGCAAGGGGGTGTCAGTGGGGCCAGTCGAGCAGGGGTACGGTCCGGAATTCGTTACTTAAAGCGACAGCCTGCACTGTTTCTCCAGGTAAAGCGGTGACGGCCGGTTCTTTGAGGGGCGCGGTTTGCCCGGTTTATGGGCCGGTCGGGTGGCGCACGGATCACTCGTTCGTGCGCGGCCTCCGGGCGTTTTTTCCGCCATTCAGGCGCCCTGGTCAATCTCGGTGGCCGGTATACGTCCGCCAGTCGCCACCGCGGTTGCCGCCATTACAGCCTAATCCGCCGGCCGCGCCTGGGCCATAGATTCCAAGATCATCGACGCTGGCGGGCCCACGTCCGCGCGGTGAGGAACCCGTTGAAGGATGCAGACTCCTGTTTTCAAAGGGTGGATTACCGCAGTCTGCATCTTCAACGCGGTATCTTCAACGGTGCTGCCCGCGCGCGACAGAATCGAGTTAATGTTGGGGCGTGCGGGCCAATGTGCTCGGTGGGTTGAGAGTCGGCGGGCTGACCGACGCCGAGATCGGCTCCCGGAAGGCCCGCACGCTGCTAGGAGCCTTGTTGTTGGCCCGCGGCGCCCCGGTGCGGATCGACCAGCTCGCCGAGGTGGTCTGGGGGGATACGCCGCCGGAACGCCCAGGTGATCAGCTCGGCGTGCTCGTCAGCCGGTTACGCCGGGTCCTCGGTGCAGACGCGGTGCGGCGTACCGGGCACGGCTACGCCGCGGGACTGGTCCCCAGCGATCTTATCGAGTTCGAGGCTCGGGCCACCGACGCGCAGACCCGGCTGGCTGCCGGCGAGGTCGGGGCCGCGCTGTCCGCCGCGCGCGCCGCGCTGGAACTGGCCGATGCCGGCCCACTGCTCGGCACCGACACGGGGGACTGGCTGGCTCCCGAACGCGAAGCGCTGGCCCGCCGGCTCGCCGCGGTACGGCTGGTCGTGGCCACCGGCGCGCTGGCCGTCGGGGACTCACTGGCTGCGGTCGCCGCCGCCGAGCGAGCGTTGGATCACGATCCCTACGACGAGCTGGCCCTGCGGGCACTGCTGCGGGCCCACGTGGCAGTGGGCAGGCCGGCTGCGGCGCTGGCCGCATTCGCGCGTTTCCGGGCCCGGCTCGCTGACGATCTAGGTGTGGACCCGGCGCCCGAGACCACGCAGCTGCACACCCGGATCTTGCGCGGTGAAGAGCG
>JBHELN010000287.1:0-4993 GCA_046263115.1 Pseudonocardiaceae bacterium
GGTCCACACCCAGCGCGTAGCACTCCAGTGCGGTCTCGATGCCGTCCAGCGCGGCCAGCGCCTGTGAGCCGCCCGGCTCGTGCCTTCACCTCGTCGGTGCGATCCCCATCCGCCAGGCTAAGCCACGCAGCTCCCAGCCACCGGCGTCACGCCGTGCCCGACGCAGCAGCCCAGCGACGGCCTCCCGGACGATCGGGTCGGTGCGGATTCGATCGGGGGCCAGCCGTTCGGCGTGTACCAGGACCTGGACCCCCTTCTCCTGGGTTCTCTTCTCGGCAACCAGGGCACGGCCGATCTCAATCCAGACGAAGGCCTGCTGACGCAGAGGTAGTAGTTCTGGGTGCACCGCCTTGGCGGCCTTCAGCGCCTGGCCATGCTCGCCAACCTCAAGAGCCAGCGAGGTGCGGTAGATCCCGACGGCGGTCGGCCCGAAGAACAGATTGGCCCACGTGCCGACCTCGGTGTCCATCCGGGCGGCCAGCGCCGAAGCCTCTGCTAGGTGAGTGGCCGCAGTGTCGTGGTCACTGCGGGCGCCGGCCGCCGTCGCCGCCATCAGGTGCAGCATCCCGCAGGTTTGCAACGCGGCGCTGGAGTCCAGCCTGCTGGACAGGCTCTCTGCCACGGCCACCGAGCGGTGGTACTGCCCTGTCCGATCAAGCTCACCGGTGGCGTAACCCCGGGTGACCGCAGCACAGCCCAGCCATACCGGGTCGTCGAGTTCTTCGGCGCACTGCTGCACGGCCCGGACTGCCATCATCGGCAGCCCACGATCACCGAGATCCTTGGTGATTCGCATAGCCTTCCGATGGACCTGTATCAGTCCGAGCAGCACCTCCCGACGCCGATCCGGCAGGTGCCCGTAAGCAGCCTGTAGCTCTCCGAGCAACACCGGCGTCAACTCAGCCACCGCTGCGTAGTCCACCGCATAGTGATGCAAGTAGTCCAGTCGATCGAGATCAGCCTGGATCAGCGGCCAGGACCGCACCGGGACCTCGGGGTCTACCCCGAGCTGGTAGCGCTCCAGGGCGGTCTCGATGCCGTCTAGCCCGTCCAGCGCCTGCATGCCGCCCGGCTCCTGCAGCGCCCAGGGCTGCTCCGTCAGCTCGACGGGGTGCACCCGCAGCGCACTAGCCATCGCCTCCAGCGTGCCGCGCTTTGTCACCGGCTTCTCGCCGCGCTCGATCTGGGCCCAGAACGAGAAGGACAACCCGGCCAGGCCCGCGGCCTCCCGCAGCGTCAGCCGACGCCAGCAGCGCAACTCACGAACTCGCCAGCCCAACGCCTTAGCCTCATCCATGCTGCTTTCCCCGCTCCTCGACACCCGCCCGTGGCCGGGCACGTGTGCACGCCAGCGTATGTCCACTCCCGAGGAGAAATCCCCGACTAGACACCCAGCTGCGCGGTGACCACCGCGGCGCGGACCAAAACAACTTGTCCAGGCGAACGGATCATCACAGCCTGCACGGAACAAGTGCTCGACCGTCGACACACACATATGTCGCGAGCTCGCGGACCTTTCCCACACCGCCGTTGCCGGTTCACTTGACCGGGGGCGATGCCCAGGCGCAGGCCAGGCCGCGCAGCTCCCGGCCAGCGGCATCGCGCCGCGCCCGGCGCAGCAGACCAGCGACGACGTCACGGACGAACACGTCGTGGCGGATGCGTTGCGGAGCCAGGTGCTCGGCATGCACCAGCACATGGACGCCCTTGTCGCGGGTCCTTGTCTCGGCGACCAGGACACGGCCGACCTCGGCCCAGAACTCGGCTCGGCGGACATTTCCTGGCAACAGCTCCGAGTTCACCGTCTTGGCGGCTTCGAGGGCCTGGCCGTGCTCGCCGACCTCGACGGCCAATGAGGTGCGCCAGATACCAACATTGGTTGGCCCAAACCACAGGTTCGCCCAGGTGCCGACCTCGGTGTCCATCCGGGCCGTCAAGGCCGACGCTTCCGCTAAGTGAGTCGCCGCGGTGTCGTGATCGGCTTGGGCTCCGGCGGCCAGGGCGGCGGACAGGTGCAGCATCCCGCAGGCCTGCACCGCATCATTGTTATCCAGCCAGCTGGTCAGGCTCTCGGCTGCGGTTACCGATCGCTGGTACTGCGCGGTCCGGTCCAGGCCTACCTGGGCCCAGAATGAGAGGGACAGCCTAGCCAGGCCTGCGGCCTCTCGCAGCGTCAGCCGACGCCAGCAGCGCAGCTCACGCAGCCGCCGGCCCAACGCCTTGCCCTCATCCACCGTCCCTCCTTGACGCGCGCCCGTGCATCTGCTGCTCACGGTATTGACCACCCTCCGCGCTGCGCGCCGCTGCGGCCATCGCCACCCCGCGGGTACCACCCACCCGCTACTGCGGCGGATTCGTCACCGCACGGTGTCAGGTGGGTCCGGCGCCGCCAGGACACACGCCACGCAGGGCATCCCGGTGCCTACGGTGACCAGCTCAGCATCGCCCGGGTGAATCTCCAGACCGCAAAAAGCGCGCAACCGCTCGGGGATTACCCGTCCGGAAGGGATCGGAAAGAGGTGCACCACCCGGTCCGTCTCGCCCGCGATCCGGCCGCTGGACAGCCTCACCCCGGCCAGCAGCCGCGCCGCGAACACGCCGGGCAGCCACTCGCGCAGGCCAGAGGGGGATAGCTCGGCCAGCGAGCGCCGCCCGGGTATGGCGCGTGATCCATCCGGCATGGGCGGGATGATCTGGCCTGACCGGCAGTTGATTGTGTACCAGCGGTGCACACCGGGCGAATCCACCGGCGGCACGGCATGATCGGCGACCCGAGGTCAACAGGTCACCGCGGTTGGTTGGCGGTTGACCCAACTGGCTTGTGGTGGATCACGCGATAGGAACCAGTAGGGCGGTGAAAGCTCCCACGATCAGAGCAGGGCCCAAGGGGATCAGGGTGTGCCTTGACGCCCGCCGCAGGACGATCATCGCCGCGCCGGTGAAACCACCGTAGAGCAGGCCGAGCACAGCACCTGAGACGAAGATGTCCCAGCCTGGCCAGGCGAGGGCAAGCCCCAAAAGCCCGGCGAGTCGGATGTCAGCCGCGCCCAGCGCGCCATGACTGGCTAGGCCGATGATCAGATAGAACGTAAACAAGATGGCCATGCCAGCAAGCGAGCGCAGCATCGCGGCAGCATTGTGCTCCACCGCCGCGGCAATCCCGAAGAGCACGATAAGGCCCGGGTAGGCGGGAACTAACAGCCTGCCAGGCATGCGTTTTTCAATGACATCAATTGCGGACAACGGCACACAGACTGTCGCGAGGCCACTGTAGGCGACCAGTTCAGGCCGGACACCGACCCGCCAAGCCAGTAGTCCAAACAGAACCGCCGTGAGGAGGCCAAGAGTCACAGCATTGATCAGCCGATGATCCTGGCGACGGACGGTCAGCAAGGCTTGAGTCGGCTGACACAGCGCCACGCCAACCACGGCACCGAGCAATCCCCACGGGAGTATCGCCCACCACGGGTTCACGGCCGTGTCCACGAGCCGCATGACCGGGATCTCTCGGCAGGCGCCACTTGCCTGTCTGTCGTCGCTCGTCCGCAGATGGTCTGGAAGACTCCGGCGTGGCTGGCGGCCGTGTGCTGGATTGACAGCACACGCCAGCGCCGGCATAGGCGACTGCATGGGATCGTTTGCCCTGCTGAGGTTCGGTCACACTCGCCTCTTGACCCGCGAAGACTTGTCAACGTTGGCATTCGGAATGCTTACCATCCGTGTATGAACGTTGACAGCAGGCGGGACCTCTGCTTACATCTGCGCCACTGTGCGTCAACAGATGCTCACATGGCGCAGCAAGCTAGGTGGCGCGCTAGGGGCAGGAGGCCAGAGGATGAGATGGATGCTCTCGCGTCGACGGACCCAAGGGTGGTCACGGCCACCGCACCCGGAATCGCCTCGTCGACCCCTGCATCCATCGCCACCGCTAGCTGGTCGCCGAGGAGGGGCAGGATCCCTGGGGGGTCGATCGCGTGCTATCTGGCCAGGTGCGGCGACCATCGCGGCCTTAGCGCTGACCGGTTGCGGTGCAGGTGTACCTGGGTCGGCGCCAGCGGCAACTCACGCCGCAGCGCGACCACCGACCTCGGCCCCAATCGCGCCAGCGTCCTCGCCAGCTGACGTCGCGCGGCAACAAGCCATTGCCGCTTACCAGGGTATGTGGCGGGATTTCGCTGATACCGCTACCACGTCGGATTGGCGGTCTCCCAAACTGGCGCAGAACGCCACCGGTGACGCGCTGTTGGTGCTGTCCCGCACGATGTATGCCGATCACTACAACGGTCTGGTGAGCCGGGGGCAGCCGGTCAACAACCCACGGGTGTCCTCCGTGGAACCTGCGGAAGCCCCAACCACGGTGATGATCTCCGATTGTGGGGATGACAGCCACTGGCTGAAATACCGCGCTGACAACGGCCAGCTCGCCGACGACACTCCAGGAGGCCGGCGGGCGATCACTGCTGAGGTCAAGCTCGCCCGGGATGGTACCTGGAAGGTGACCCGTTTCGCGGTCGAGGCGGTGGGCACGTGCTGACCCGGATAATCGTTATCGTGGGCGGGTCCTTGACCGTCTTGGTCGCGTCGTCGGCTCCAGCGCTGGCCGGTGGAGGGTGGGGCGGTGTGGACTGCGGCCAGAACCCAAACCCGGGCTGTGAACTGCGTGCGGGTAGGGGGGCGGACGGCGGTCCAGGCGCCCTAGTCCCGCGACCGCGGGTGGTCCCGCCGGGTGGCCGGCGGGATGGGGATGATCACGTTGGTGCTCCTGATCGGCCGGTGCAGTGCTCCTATGTGCGCAGTGACTACCGGCCTCCTACTAATGGTGTGGCCACCGTTGCCTACCAGCCACACGTCGCGGAGAGGGCGCTGCGCGTTCGGCCGGCCGCGCTCTGGCGGCGGACGGCGGGCCGGGTGGCCATCGCTGCTTCGGGAGATCCAGCGTCTGGTCAGCCGGGTGCTTGGTATGTGTACAAGTGCGTCCAGAGCGGTGCGATCG
>JBHELN010000288.1:0-4348 GCA_046263115.1 Pseudonocardiaceae bacterium
GCGTTACTGATCGCGGGCGAATGCAACCATAAATGCAACCACTACCGTGACGTCCGCCGGGACGCCCCTCGTCCGCCGGTGCCACAGCCGGAGAAGGGTGTGTGTCTGACAGGCCCTCGGTCACTACGCACACGTCCCCCACCAACAGAAACTCTTGGTGGTGGGGTTAGTACGGCAGCCGCAGAGTGTGATGTTGACCGGCGTGTCGTGATCACGGGAGTCCACGGCCAAGGCCAGGATGACCGAGGCCCTGGCCGAGCGGGCCCGGGGTGGGGAGAACCGGCAGCAGCTGCTGGACGAGATCCTGTCCATCGTGCTGGACCCGGTCGTCGACGACGAGCAAGTCGGCGGGCTGCTCCGATCGCGGGTCGCTGGCCGGGCCCGCGGTGGTGGGGCGCCGACCGCCCGGTACGCCGTCGAGCCCGCCGGAGTGAACCAGTTCCGCGAGCTTGACGCCTGAGATGTCATTTCACTCGGCGACAACGAGGGCTTGAGGTGCGGCCTGTTTCATGCGGGTGCGCAGCCATTTGAGCTGGATGGCGGTTTCGCCTTCGCACTGGTTCACGACCTCGAGAAGCTGGTTGTCGCGGGCGCCGTAGGCGGCTTGGCCGACGACGCTCCAGCAGATGTCGCATTCGGCGGCCATGAGGTAGAGGTCTTGCAGGTCGCGCAGCAGGCCGATGCCGCCGGTGCGGGTGCCGCGGAACAGTTCGGAGTGCAGCCGGTCGGGTTCCTGCGGGGCTTGTTCGGCGTAGCGCTGGCGAACGGGTCAAGCCGTTCGGCGTGGGCGTCGCAGACTTTCGCCTGCTGGTGGCACAGGTGCTCGATGTCGGGTTCCTCGCTGTGGGCGTCGGCGACCTGCCGGAAGGCGTCGGCGAGGTTGGTCTGGGCATGGTGGAGCAGGCCGAGGTAGTGGGCGAGGTGCACGGCTTACTCCTTGCTGCTGCGGCTGGTCGCCTCGGCGACCGGTCCGCCCACGGTGGCCTGCACCTGCCCGTCGACGGGAGCGCTGCCACCGACGGTTGGGGCGGGTGACACAGCGCCGTCGGCGTCGGCGAGTTTGGCGACCCGTACGGCCGCGACCTTGAAGATGGGCTGCTTGGACACCGGGTCCCAGGCGGTGATGGTGAGCTCGTTGGCGGCGCGGGGCGTCCGGTCGTCGCGGTTGACGTCGAAGTAGCCGTAGTGGAACGGGACGAACACCACGCCCGGCCGGATCCCGCTGAGCCGGGCGCGGGCCTGGATGGCGCCGCGCGGGGATGAGACTCCGACGAGGTCACCCTCGGCGATGCCGTACCGGTCGGCGTCCGCGGTGTTCAGCTCGACCCAGGCGTCGGGTGCGGCGTCGTTGAGCTGCGGCGCCCGGCCGGTCTTGGTGCGGGTGTGAAACTGGTAGACGGTGCGGCCGGTGGTCAGCAGCAGCGGGTAGTCGTCGCCGGGCACCTCCGGCGACGGCTGGTAGCCGGCGGCGTGCAGGAACGCTCGACCACCCGGCTGCTTCGCCTTGTACTCCTCGGCGGTGACCTCGGCGCCGGTGGTGAGGTCGTGACTGTACGTCTCGCAGTAGTCAGGGTCGGTGTTGAACACGCCGTCGGTGTACAGGCGTTCGGTCCCGTCCGGGGCGTCGTCGGTGCACGGCCACTGGATGCCGCTGCCGCCGCGCAGTTTGTCGTAACTGATGCCGGTGTAGTCGCACGGCCGACCGGCCGAGCACTTCTTCCACGCCTCGAACACGTCCTCGGGGCCGGTCCACGTGATCAGCGGATTGCCGTCACGGTCGCGGAAGTCCATCCGGCGGGCGTAGTCCAGGAAGATGTCAAGGTCAGCGCGGGCATCGCCCGGCGGCTCCACGGCCTTCTCGCTGATGTGCACCGTCCGGTCCACGCTGGTGAAGGTGCCCAGCTTCTCGCCCCAGGTGGCGCCGGGCAGCACGACGTCGGCCAGCTCCGCGGTCTCGGTGAGAAACAGGTCCTGCACGACCACGAACAGGTCCTGTTTGGCGAGAATGCGGCGGATGCGCGCGAGGTCGGGCAGCGACACCGCCGGGTTGGTGGCGGAAATCCACAGCAGCTTGATCGAACCCTGCTCGGCGTACCGCCAGATCTGCATGGCGTGCGTCGGCGGTGACCAGTGCGGGATCGTCATCGCATCGACATTCCACAGCTTCGCGAGCTGCTGGACGTGCTCCGGGTTGTCCCAGTTCCGCAGGCCCGGCAGGTCACCGTCCGCGCCGCTCTCGCGGGTGTTCTGCGCGGTCGGCTGACCGTTCATCTGGTAGATGCCAGCGCCCTCACGGCCGATCATTCCCCGAACCAGGTGCAGGTTGTTCACCGCACAGGCGGCCGCGGTGGCCTGGTTCGACTGATAGAACCCCTGCAGCACGGTGGACAGCAGCCGCCCGGAGCCGCCGAGCAGCTCGGCGGCGCGTTGCACGTCGGCGGCCTTGATGTCGCAGATGTCGGCGACCCGCGCGGGCCGGTAGGCGTCCACGATCTTGCACATTTCGTCGAAGCCGATCGTGTGCCCGGCGACGTACTGCTCGTCGTACCAGCCGCGGTGGATGATCTCGCGCAGCAGCCCGTTCATCAACGCCACGTTGGTGCCGTTACGCACGGCGAGATGCACGTCGGACTCTCGCGCCACCGGCGTGGACCTGGGGTCGACGGCGAGCATTGCGGGCGGGTTCGGCCCGCACCGACGATCCAGCATCCGCATCCACAGGACCGTCTGGGTCTCGGCGACGTTGTGGCCCCACAGCGCGATCGCGTCGCAGTGATCGACGTCGGTGTACGAGCCGGGCTGGCCGTCCGTGCCGAAGCTCGCCTTTAGAGCAGCGGCCGCGGTCGCGGTACACAGGCGGGTGTTGCCGTCCATGTGCGGGGTACCGATGCCGGCCTTACCGATCACGCCGAGGGTGTAGTACTCCTCCAGGAACAGCTGCCCGCTGGTGTAGAAGCCGAAGTGGCCCCAGCCGCCGGGCCCGTCGAGCAGCTGCCCGGACCGCTGCACGATCCTGCCCATCGCGGTGTCCCAGTCCGCCTCCACCAGCCGGCCGTCACCGCCGCGGACCAGCGGCCGGGTCAACCGGTCCGCGCTGTTGTTGGCCTGCCAGCCGTACAGGTCCTTGGGGTCCAGCCGGCCGCGGTTGATCCGGTCGACCGCACGTCCCCGGACGCCGACGATGCGGCCGTCGGAGACGGCGATGTCCATCGCGTCGCCGTTGGAGTGCAGCACCGACGCCGACTGCGCCCACCAGTCGACGTCCGCCTCGCTCAGGCCGCCGTCGAGGAAGCCGTCCACCCGCACGGGCCACGCCTCACCCGGGCCGTACGGAGTCCGCTCTCCCCAGGGGTCGGCGATCCGGTCAACCATGACGCGCCTCCTGTTCAGGTGCCGCCCACACCGCCATGGCAACACCCGTCGCCCTGTTCTACATCCAGTCCACCACCGTCACCAGCACCACCGAGGCCGCGGCGACCCCCACCTGGGCAGGAGTGTGCAACAGACCCAGGCTGACGATCAGCATGGTCGCCCCGGCGGGCGGATGAGACGCGTTCACCGCCAGCAACACCAACGCCGTCACCGCGAGAGAGCCCGCCGCGGCGACGATCCGCGGCACCGTGACACCTTCCTGCAGCACCGACGGGTGGGCGGCCAGCCCGCACACCAGCAAGAACCCGTACCCGGCCGCCAACGCCACCGCATGCCCGATCAGTGTGTTGCGCGGCGACGACTCCGGCGACAGCGGCTTCTCGACGTGCAACATCACCGCCGGACCGAGGCTGGGAAACAACCACGGCTGATGGGTGGCCAGGGCCACCGCACCGGCCACCGTGACGGCGACCGCGCTCCCCGCAAACACATGGACTCCGCGACGAACATCTGCCACGGCGTCACCTCCCCACCGCCGGCCTGCTGCATCCAACCCCTACCCGGTGGGGGTGTCCAGTCAACGCCGCCGGTGAAGCCGGTAGTGCCCCCAGGATCGGCAGTAGACGAAGCGGAAGGTTTCGCGGTGATACGGAAGGTGGCCTAGAGCACCCACCTCCCCAGCGTGGCCTCAAGTAGCCATAAAAGATGTTTGCATTGCAGCAACTAGGGTGATACTGGGTCAATGGGCCGCACGCCCGAAGGAGAGATCGCTGGTCCCTCCGCCGAGCAGATCGAGGCGGTGGTGCTGGCCACGCGGGTCCTGGTCGCGGTGACCGCGCAGTCGATCGCCAGCGTGGAAGACCAGGTAACCCTGCCGCAGTTTCGCGTTCTGGTGATGATCGCCAGCCGAGGCCCACAAAATCTCACTGCGGTCGCCCAGGGATTGGGTGTGCACGCTTCTAACGCCACGCGCCTG